>JAHEOE010000024.1 GCA_018609785.1 Minisyncoccota bacterium
TTGGAAAATAGAAAACCTTTGAGCTGCGCTCTGGCTTCAATTCTCCAAACACGATATAATATCCCAAACCGCAACTTAACGTAACGTATGGACTTAAGAACACACATCAAAAACCATCAGATACTCTGGGGGAGCGGTATCAGTTTCGTGATTTTTGTTTCTTTCATCGGAGGTATGATTCTGGTAAATTCCAAGCCGTGGGAGTCTGAGTCGTCTTCAACCTCTTCTGTGCCTGAAACTTCTTCGAAAGGTACTGTCTCTTCTACCGAGGAAAATTCAAACCAAAACCTCTACGTTCAGAACGAAAATATTCCTTCCACCAATGTTTTCCATGGAAAAGTGAAAGAAATCACGGAGGATACCCTCACCTTAACTCCCTTACAGATATCTCAATTTGACGATTCAAAAAATATTCAAATATCTAAGCAAACATCTATTTCCCTCGTATACCAAACAATAGAAGGCTCTCCTGCTCAAAAGGACCTTAATATTTCAAATATCAAACAAGGTGACCAAATACGCATACAAGTACAAACCTCAGATCAAACAGCAACTCAGATTACCATATTCAGTGAGGATATGAAAAAATTCGAAGAATAACCATTACAGCATACAACCCCCTTTTAAATAGAACGCATCTCAAAAGTCTGTTATTTCCTATGAATATGCTGTATATCGACGAAACCTCACTTTCCCTCGAAGTTTAGACGGGCGCTTAAAAACCTAATGGTTTTTACGGAAGCCTTACGGCTTCCTATTTCCAGAGGACTGCCGTGTCGACGAATCCTCCTTTCCCTTCGGGCGTTTCCTCCTTTAAAAAGGAGGAAAACACAGCAAGTAGGGGTGGAGACGTTCTTTCTCTTTTCTAGACGACTTCTCCTTAGATTTCATTCATTTGACGCAGACGCCACTTATAGAGTTCCCCTATCAGTAAGACCGGCAGAGCGGCCGCAATACTTCCCAACCACAGATTCAGCGGTAACAAAACAAACGAGAATACCTCGCGAAAGACCGGAATCACAAGAACGGCAACGGTAACAAGCGCCGAGATAAACGCTCCCAGCATAACATACCCATTACTGAACCCTCCGATCTGTCCGATGGAATATGTCAATGAACGGAAATTGAAAATATTGAAAATCTGAGCTGCAGCCAAAATAAGGAAGGTAACCGTACGGGCGGTATCCGTATCTTCAAGTAGTAGAAAAGCCGTAACCGCCGGAATTCCCATAGCAACGGCAACAGTCCCGATATAGCTCCATACGCGCGGAGTCAAAATTCCCTTCGTAAACTCGTCGGGAGACCGACGTAACACCTCACCATGCGATCCCTCAGTGGCAAGCGCAATATCGGTTATACCGCTTGTGGCAAGATTGAGCCAAAGTAATTGCGCGGGAAGCAACGGCAGTCCGAACCCGCTGCCCACCGCAATCAACAATACAATGTCTTCGGCAATATTACCGGACACCAAATACGCCCCTGTCTGACGTACATTTCGAAACACAACCCGTCCTTCTTCAATTGCCGTTACTATCGATCCGAAGTTATCATCGGTAAGCACAATTTGGCTCGCTTCTCGAGCTACATCAGTCCCAGTAATACCCATAGCAATCCCCACATCCGCCTGTTTGAGAGCGGGCGCGTCGTTTACGCCGTCTCCCGTCATAGCGACAACCTCTCCTTTGGCCTGCAAAGCTTTGGCAATCCGTAATTTCATATGCGGAGAGAGTCGAGCGCACACACGAACCGTTTCCAAAGTGTCTTGCAACTGACGATCAGAGAGACGTTCCAGGTCATTCTGCGTGAGGACCGCTTCTTTTCCATCCTCTTCGGTAAGCAATCCCACCTGACGCGCAATACTTTCAGCGGTTTGGGCATGATCCCCGGTCGCCATAATAACACGCACCCCTGCTTCTCTTGCTTTTTGCAAAGACGTCCTCACCTCGGGACGCGGCGGGTCCATCATTCCCACAATCCCCACAAACGTTAGTCCTTCTACATCACCCTCTTCCACTCCATGCTGATCTTCGGGCACATCTTTGAGCGCAATGGCAAGCATTCTCATCGCTTGGTTCGTATACGGTGTAATTCGATCCAGTAACGCTTCTTGTTCTGTTTCGGAAAGAGCCTGCGGATGTTCACCGGCAAGAACGTGTGAACTGTGTGCCAAAACCACCTCTGCTGCTCCGATGACGTATATCTGTCGACGTCCCGTTTCTTTGTGACGTACCAACGAAGCCCGGAACTTTCGTTCCGAAGAAAAGGTAAGATCGTCAAGCCGGTCCTCACTGTTTTGGGCAATATCCTGAGACAATCCCGCCTTTTCGGCAAGGCTTACCAACGCCGCTTCGGTCGGATCACCGGTTATGGTATAGGTCTTCGCTTCTTCATCCCAATATACTCGCGCATCAGTAGCCATAACGGACATATGAAGAATCGTACCGAGATGATGGTACTCATACGGAACAATCTCATCGCCGTCTACAAAAAACGCTCCGTCCGGACTCCACCCATCTCCGGTTACGTCAACCGGATTTTGATCAGGCAAAAGTACATGCTTAACCGTCATGGTGTTTTGCGTCAGTGTTCCTGTTTTATCCGTAACAATGGTTGATGTACTCCCCAAGGTATTGGTTGCTGATAGACTGCGAATAACCGCGTTACGTGCAGCCATACGTCGCGCTCCCAACGCCAAAACCACAACAAGCACCGCCGGCAACCCTTCCGGAATGGACCCCACCAAGGAGACAATGGCTACGTAAAAAGAATCTATAAGCCCCTTTCCCCATACGAACGTAGCCACGCCCAAAAGCGTGGCAAGAATAAACGCAATAACCGCCAAAGTTTGGGCCAAATGTTGTGTCTGTCGATGAAAATGCGTCTCGGTTACCTCAATCTGAGCAATATCCGTAACAATACTACCAAGAACCGTATCCATTCCCGTTCGTACCACCACTCCTTTACCGTGACCGGACGTACAAAATGTTCCCATAAACGCCATACCGGTACGGTCTCCCAAAGGGGTATTCTCAGAGACCGGTTCGACCTGTTTATCAACCGGAACAGACTCTCCGGTCAAACTCGCCTCATTTATACGCAGAGACTTGGTCTCAAACAACCTGACATCGGCGGGCACTTTATCTCCTTCTTTGATGTCAATTACATCGCCGGGGACCAGATCTTTTATAGGTATCTTTTCCGCATATCCCGACCGATATACGGTTACCGTTTCTTCTACATTTTTTTGAAGACGAGCAATTGCTTGTTCCGCTTTATATTCCTGAATAAATCCCAATATTGCGTTCACAAACACAACCACCAAAATCACCACTCCATCCGTCGGGTGCTGAAATGCAAACGAAATCCCCGCTGCCACCAAAAGAACATAAATCAAAAAATCCTGAAACTGCCGAAGAAAGATATGCCACCACGGCGGGCCTTCTTTCGTATCAAGCACATTTGCTCCGTAAACCTCCAGACGTCGTCGAGCTTCCTCAGTCGCAAGCCCGTTGGAGGACGTTTCCAAATACGCAAACACATCTTCCACCGGTTCCGCATGAACCATCTGTATCCGCTCTGTATGTTGATGTGAAACTGACATTTTTTGGACCATAGGGTTTTATGGGAACTATATCACATCCGCCTCTTACCATGCTATGTCCGGAGCATATCTCAGATATAAAAAAACGCATGTCATCCCTATTAGGACAACATGCGTAATGTCTAGAGGCCATTTCGAATTATTGAAGATAGAAGTATATGAAGGCGACAGAAACGTATTCACTGGCATTTAATGCCTACGGCCCACCATACCCAAAATTCGTTCATACGCTCTGTCACCTTCATATGCGTATGATAGATAGTCCGAAAGAATACTTTTGAAATACGTTCTAATGAGAGATTTTGAAACTCCCCCTTAAACCTTCATCTTAACCGAAGGACTGTGCGTCAAGGTAAGGTGAGCGGATTTAATAAAATGACCTTTCACTTTTTCGGGGCGTAAACTCTCAACCTCCGAGACAAACATATTAATATTTTCCGTAATCTGTTCCTCGGAAAAACTGGTCTTGCCGACAGATAAATGAACGACGCCGGTTTTATCCATTTTAAACTCTTCTTTCCCGGACTTAAACTCTCCCACTACACGTTTGACATCACTTGTAGTCGTGCCGTTTTTCGGAGAAGGCATAAGCCCTTTGGGCCCCAATATTTTAGCTACAGGAGCGATCTGAGACATAAAATCAGGCGTGGCAACCACAACCTCGGCATCGATACCTCCATTCGTCTTAATCTCTTCAACAATTTCTTTACCGCCGATCATATCCGCTCCCGCTTCACGCGCTTCTTCAAGAGCTTTGGTATCTTCGGACAAAACCGCAACCGTTACTCCTTTGGAAACGGGATATGGGAGCAGTACACTGCCGCGAATCGATACATTCCCGCGAGTCCCGCGTAAATTCATATTTAAATGACATTCCACAGTCTCATCAAATGTATCGCGAGAAAACTGCATTACCTGAGAAACGGCTTGCTCCGGCGGATATACCTCCCGAGTCCGTTGTTCGGCCAATTCTTGATATCTCTTACTGCGTTGTTTCATACAAACCTTTTAATAATCTTCAACTTAATCCGTAGTAACTCCCATACTTCGAGCCGTACCTCGCACAATTTGTTCGGCTGCCTCTTTGTCGAACGCGTTAAGATCCTGCATTTTCTACTCGGCAATGCTGGCTACCTGCTCCTGAGTAAGCGTACCCACTTTGTCAGTGTTGGGAACGGAAGACCCTTTATCCAATCCCAACTCTTTCTTAATCAGATCCGCAACGGGAGATACCTTTAAAATAAAGTCAAACGTACGGTCTTCGTAAATCGTAATTTCTACGGGAATAACTTCTCCTTGCTGCTCTTTGGTTGCCTCATTAAATTTGGAACAAAAATCTTGAAGAGCAATTCCATGAGGACCGAGAGCGGTACCTACCGGAGGAGCGGGATTTGCCTGTCCTCCCGGAATCTGTAACTTAACCACGTCTTTTACCGGTTTACTGGCCATATAATACCAAATATTTACTTCATTCTTTGCGAAACTGGTCGGAGTATATCATACGTTTTTTCCGACGTAAAGTCTTAGGACAGCTTTTTCACCTGTAAAGAATCCAATTCCACGGGAGTGTTGCGTCCGAACATATTCACCAAAACTTTCACTTTTCCTTTAGCCTCATCCACTTCCGAGACATGTCCTTCAAATTCTTTAAACGGCCCGTCCATAACCCGAACCAGATCGTTCTCAGCCACTTCAATCTGATGCTTGGGCTCTTCTTCCTTAACCTTTTGTTCGATATACTGCATCTCTTCCGGGGAAACCGGGATAGGAGTTGTATCCGCTCCAATAAACCCGGTTACGTTGGGCGTATTACGAACTACATACCATGATGCATCGGTTACAACCATCTCTACAAACACATATCCCGGAAATACGCGATCATACTCAGTCACACGCTTACCGTTTTTAATTTTAATCTGTTTTTCCTTGGGTACGATGACATTAAAAATATAATCTTCCATGCCCATGGAATGAATGCGCTTTTCTAAATTTTTGGCTACGTTATCTTCCATACCGGAGACGCTATGGATGACGTACCAATTACGCTCTCCGCTCACGTATTGTTTTGCCATAGATACCAGTTATCTTCGTTACAGCACGAGTTGTTGCATCAGAGTTGTAAACACGTAATCAATTCCTCCCAACAAGACAGCCGTTACAGCCGAAGCGCCAATGACGATCAGAGTATACTGTAGCGCGGTTTTTTTATCCGGCCATTGAACTCGCTTTCCTTCCTCGTACACTTCGCTTACGTATTGTCTTGCTTGACGTAAAAACATCATACCCATTACTCTAAGTCTTATCTATCGTATCGTATCATATCTAAAAACGCAACCTACATCATGTAGACCTGAATAGCCTCCTGGCTTTCTTGAGAGACATCAATAACTACAAAGTACTGAGAATCCGTCTCAGTGTCAAGCACCCCTCTGACTCGCTCCATAATGGAAGGATGATCTTTAGTTTCCGAAGGAGGAACATACACACCTCGCACTCCCCATACCAAAGCGGTTCGGTAATAGTACGCCGTATTTGAAGTACATACAAACACCGGAACCCGCGTGCGGAACTGAGAGATAAACTCCGCAAGTCCATGTCCCTGAAAATCAAAAATCACAATGGCATCCGCTTCTGTTTTCCGGGCAAGATGCTGACCGCCATAAACCAGTTCCTTATGGAGCGTGTCCATATTCTCAAGTGTTTCTTCATCTTCGGGGGGTCGCTCATCATATTTGGAACGTTCCGTAGTCTCAATAATACGCTCCATCATCTCCACCGCCTCTTTGGGGTACTTACCGCCCGAGGTTTCTCCGGAAAGCATTACCGCGTCGGTATGATCAAGTACCGCATTGGCGACATCCGATACCTCCGCCCGAGTGGGACGCGGATTTTCAATCATGGAATCAAGCATCTGAGTAGCCACAATTACCTGCTTACCATGCTCAATACACCGATTAATAAGATTCTTTTGGATAACCGGTACCTGTTCGGCCGACACTTCAATCCCGAGGTCACCGCGAGCAACCATAATTCCGTCCACTGCTTGCACAATCGCTCCGATATCCTCAAGTGCGCTTGGTTTTTCGATTTTGGCAATAATATGGGGAAAGTACCCTCCTTCTTCAGTATTTTCATCTTCGCGAACCAAATCCCGCAGACGATCGATATCTTTATAAGAACGCACAAACGACATTGCCAACAAATCAACTCCCTGTTTGAGTCCAAACTCCAGATCTTCTTTATCTTTGTCCGTTATCACGGGAAAGTCACTCGTGTTTCCCGGGAAATTAACTCCTTTATGGGCTTTCACAACCGCATCGGTATGAGACTCACAAATAATTATATTACGTGCGGTGTCTACCTCTGTTACTTGTAAGGTAATTAATCCGTCTTCTATGAGAAGTTTATCCCCCGGTTCCACTGAAGTGGAAAGGTCATGATCCATCGGAATTAACGGGCCGTCCACCTCGATATCAGCATGGTCGGAAACAAATATGGTTTCGCCCATATGAATTTCCGTATCCGCAATATTTCCCACACGTACACGCGGACCCTGCAAATCTTGAAGAATCGCCACCGGCACTCCAAGCTCTTCACGCACTTCTTTAATACGGGCAATCATCTCTTCGTATTCTTCATACGTTCCGTGGGAAAAGTTAAGCCGAAATACATTCACTCCCGATTGAATAAATGTAGTAAGCATACTCCGTCCGGACACACGCGGACTTAACGTAGCAATCATTTTGGTAAAGGACATCGGAATAGCCATATATATTTGAGTTTTATACGTTTACGACGTTGGTTGTTGAGACATATCCATCCCCATCAATGCTTCAATCCGCTTTTCCACCGGCGGATGGGAAGCAAATAATTTTGCGAGTTTATCGGTATTCATATTCAGCGGATTCATTAGAAACATATGTGCCGTAGCCTTACTTGCCGTCCGCACAGAGCTTGTATTCTGAGAAGATATTTTTCGAAGCGCGTCAGCAAGACCTTGCGGATAACGCGTCAAAAGCGCTCCACTGGAATCTGCTAAGAGTTCCCGTTTCCGAGAGATGGCCGCTTGCATCAGTTGAGCAAGAATGGGAGCGAGTAATGCCAACACCAAACCGATAATAAACATTACAATCTTGCTCCACCCCCCTTCATCACTATCACCGCCAAAACCAAATAAAGCAAAATTCAAAAACCATTCCGCAAGCAATACGACCAAGCCGACTAACACCACGGCCACTGATTGAACCAACGTATCACGATTCCCGATATGAGAAATTTCATGCGCCAGAACACCTTCCATTTCTGTTTTATTGAGGGCGTTCATAAGTCCCGAAGTTACCACAACCACACCGTGCTCGGGATTTCGTCCGGTGGCAAATGCATTCATGGCGCTATCTTCCATAACATAGACATCAGGCATGGGAAGACCGGCGGTAATCGAAATATTTTCCACCAAACGGTATATTTCATCTTCCTCACGGTTATCTCTGTTCACCGGACGAGCGTTATGAAGAGATAAAACTATTTTGTCCGAAAACCAATAAGATCCAACATTCATTATCACACTTAATACCACTGCCGCAACAAATATCCAATAGGTCCCAAGGACCCAGCTGAATATCCATCCAATTGCTAGAACGACGCCAAGAAAAACCGCCATCAAAGACCACGTCCGCCGAATATTTTTTCCTTTTTCCTGATATAAATTCCCCATACTACGCAACCAAGACGCTGTTTAATCCTCTTTCGTGCTTTGATCCTCGGATTCGTCTTTGCCAAAGTTGACGTCCACGTTTTCTCGTTCGCTTGCTTCAGCTTCGAAATACTGTTCATCTTGGAATCCGAACCCGGGAGCGATAACATTGGCGGGGAATGTCTGCAACGAAGTATTGTAGTTCATAACATTGCTGTTATAAAAGCGACGGGCGGCAAGAATTTTATCTTCGGTATCCGACAGTTCCCGTTGAAGTTCTTGGAAATTTTGACTTGCTTTCAAATCCGGATAATCCTCCGCAACCGCAAACAGAGACTTCAATGTATCCGAAAGCATGTTCTCGGCCTGATTCTTTTCTTCCACCGTCCCTGCTTGTTGAGCCTGTGCCCGAGCCTTGGTCACCTCTTCAAATGTCCCCCGTTCGTGCTCGGCATACCCTTTAACGGTCTCCACAAGATTGGGAATGAGATCGTGGCGCCGCTTCAACTGAGCATCAATATCAGCCCACGCTTCTTGAATTTTCTGACGCAATCCAATCAAACGGTTATAAAGAAAAATAAGGTACCCACCAATCAGAACGGCGATAATAATGACAACGATAGACACAGTAGACATAGAAATTTGTATTAGATCTCTACATTTAGTATAGCTCAAGACACGTAACCATGCAATAGGTTACCTCAGATTGCACAGCGATCTTGTATATGCTATCCTTTTTTAAAGAAGAACTACACATTTTTGGGCATGCTTACCATTTTCTTTCGTATATTACTGAACGCAACGCTCCTGTTTTTAACCGCAAAGTTCGTTCCCGATATTTCTTTTGCCGTTTCCGGAGAACTGTCCGACGGGGAACTATTATGGATATATGCGCGAGCGGGAGTTGCCATGGCACTTGTAAACGCGCTTGTAACTCCTCTTCTCAAACTCCTGTTCTTCCCGCTTATTCTGATAACATTCGGACTGGCAAGTGGTTTACTGAATATATTTGCTTTATGGTTCTTATCTCTTCTTTTACCAAACCTAACCATATCTTCCCTACTCGCCCTTCTTTATGGTACGGTTATTTTCAGTATCGGAAATAGTATTGTAAATCGTATTTTATAAAATAATCACGTATATATGGAGACACCTTTACTTATTCTTCTTGCCATTGTTTCTGTCCTTCTTGTGACCACAATCCTTCTCCAACAAATGAGCTCGGGTATGGGCGGTGCCTGGGGTATGGGCGGCTCCGGAGGCGGAGGCTCATACCAAGCCCGACGCGGAGCGGAGAAATTTCTCTATTACAGTACGATTGGTTTGATCGTAGTGTTCATTCTCTCCAGTATTGCATATCTTTTACTAATTAACGCTTAAATTTGTGAGTCCTCGCAAACGTTCCAAACCGGTTAATCTAAAGAAATCAACACCTTCAGCCAAGTCAGATCGAAAATCATCACAGTCTGATTCCGGGGAAAATTTTTCTTATCAAAAATCACAGTCTTCTCCTTCACAATCTTCTCAATCAAAAAAGAAACCGACTTGGATAATCGGTTTTGTCTTGGCGCTGTTTTTACTCGGCTTGCTGGGATGGGGCGGGTATGAGCTTTACAAACAACTAACCACATCCGTACCCGCCGTAGGGGGCACGCTTACGGAAGGACTCACCGGACAACCTCAACGAATAAATCCGCTGTATACTTCTCAAAATCCGACGGACCGTGATCTGAGTTCCTTAATATATCCCTCTCTTTTCTCGTATTCAACGAACGGAAGTTTACAAAATGATTTGGTCAAATCCACCAAAATTAGCAGTGATGCCACGACGTACACGTTTACGCTAAAGTCAAATCCTACCTGGGAAGACGGCACGCCGATCACCGCTCAAGATATCGCTTTTACCATCAAACGTATTCAAAATAAAAACACCACTACTGATTTGGAAAACCTATTCCGAGATGTCGAAGTACAAATCCAGAACAAACAGACAATTACACTTAATTTACCGGATAGCTATTCTCCGTTCAAAAACCGTCTGACATTCGGAATTCTTCCCCAACATATCTGGAAAGATGTCCCCCCCTCTCAGATGAAAACCACCTCTCTTAACCTCAATCCCGTTGGCGGCGGACCATTTTCATTTGAACAATTGGAAAAATCAGATAACCGTATCACACGCTATGTGTTAACTCGTAACGAGTCATATTACGGTAAAACACCATATATTGACACCTTTGTCTTCCGATTCTATCCGAATACTTCAGCGTTGATTTCCGCGTATAAAGAAGAAAATGTTGATACCATGCTTCTTCGTACTCAAATTGCAGAATCTTTCCCCGACAGCCAGACTAACTCATTTGAGATGTCTCAGTACTTTGCCCTCTTTTTCAATATGGAAAAATCACTTTTTGAAAATGATTCGATTCGCAAAGCTCTACGTTTAGCCATCGACAAGCCTCGTTTGGTTTCCAAGAATCTCAATGGCACCCCGCTTAACGGTCCGCTTACGGCAACCAACCAGTTCTATGTAAATCAGGACGACGCCTATGACCCTGAAACAGCAAAACAAATCTTATCGGATAACGGATGGAAAGATACACAGGGTGGAGATGGAATTCGTGAAAAAGGAGATGAACAAGCTTCCTTCACCATTGTGTATCGGGAAACACCACAAACCAAAGCGTTTCTTACCGATCTTCAAAAAGAAGCTAAAAATGTCGGTATTGAAATACGATTGGAAGGTGCGGACTTGAACACGCTAAGAACTGACTATATTCAATCTCAAGAATACGCATATGATGCGATATATGCCGGACAAGCGCTCGAGATCTATCCCGATCCGTATATTTACTGGCATTCTTCACAAATTACCGAAACCGGATTTAATCTTTCTCAGTACAGCACCATTGAAGTTGACAAATTCTTGGAAACCATCCGCACCAATACGGATCCTGATGTTGTCAAAGATAGCTTTACCAATTTTCAGAAAAAAATTCATGAAGATATCCCCGCGTTGTTTACGCACAGTCGCAAAGGACAGTATTACGCTCACGAATATATAACCAATCTCTCTGTTTCCGCGGGTGCCGACACATCCACTCGGTTTAAAACCATTTCTGATTGGTACCTGGAGACCAAACGAGTGTTTAAGTAAATCCTTGGTATATGCGTGTATTCTATAATCCGGACATTCACGGAAGTTATCTCTCCAAAGAAGAATCACATCATGCCATGCATGTTATGCGCTATACAGAAGGGGATACTCTTATCGGTTTTGACGGAGAGGGAACAGAATTTACGTTACAAATCGTCGATGAACATAAGCAGTATGTCAAAGTGGACATCGTACATCAACAACATTTTCCCCTCCCGGGCTACTCCATCACGCTTATTCTCTCCCTCTTCAAACCGCAACGTCTGGAGTGGGCCCTGGAAAAGGCTACGGAAGTGGGCGTTACCACGTTCGTCTTCACTAGTACGGAATTTTCTCAACACCCGCTTTCTCTGGCCGAGAAAAAGTATGAACGGTTTCGTCGGGTGACAATCGCCGCCTGTAAACAGGCGGAGCGCCCCTATCTCCCGCACATTGCCATCCAACCGTTTGAGGAAGTACTCGAAAAACACGAGGGATTTGTAGGGCTTAAACGGAATGCTTCCCGTCTCTCGGAAATTACCCCTTCCCCCACGCTTTCCACCATGTTAATAGGTCCGGAAGGTGGATTCAGTCCCGATGAAGAAAGACAAATTCTCCGGTCTTTCACTCCCTTAACCTTCGGCCCCTATATTCAAAGAGCGGACACCGCCGCTGTAGTCGGGCCCGCTCTGTTACTCAATGCCTCGTAAGATACAAGCGTGTTCTTAGAGCCCATCTCAAAAATATTCTTTCGGAATATCTATCATACGCATATGAAGGCGACAGAGCGTATGAACGAATTTTGGGTATGGTGGGCCGTAGGCATTAAATGCCAGTGAATACGTCTCTGTCGCCTTCAATAATTTTGAGATGACCTCTAGGAAGAACTCCTCCGCCCCTTCGGGACATCTCACTCTTTATCGAGAGTTCAACGATCACTTAAGAAACATTCTGTTTCTTACGACCTCTTTGCAGAGGCCTATCTTCAAATAGGACTGCCAATGGCAGAGTATAGTTGGACTGTTTTTCTATTCTTTAAAAAATCAGTACTTTCTGTGTTTTCCTCCTTTCTAAGGAGGAAAAGCCCGAAGGGAAAGGAGGATTCGTCGCTATTCAGTATTTGTATAGGAAATAACAGAGTTTTGAGATGCCCTCTACTTAAAGACTACGCTTTTAATATTAACAAATTCGCGAATACCGTACTCACTAAACTCGCGACCGTATCCGGATTTTTTGACGCCGCCATATGGCATGTGCGGATGAGATCTGACCGGCGAATTCACGTATACGTTTCCAGCTTCCAATAACGGAATAAACTGCTTGGCCCGCTCATCATCTTGTGTCCAGATCGAAGCTCCCAAGCCATACCGTGTATTATTAGCTTGATGAAGAGCTTCTTCCTCACTCTTAACAGCCATAACCGGTGCCACCGGACCAAACACTTCTTCGGCCCACACCGGCATGGTGGACGTAATACCGGTTAGCACAGTGGGCTGATAAAACCAGCCTTTCCGCGGTGCCCGGTCACCGCCGGTAACGACCTGCGCTCCCTGCTCAACGGACTCATTCACCTGACGTTCCACCTCTTCGAGGCCACCATACGTAGCCAGAGGACCTAACGTAGTTTCCGGATTGAAGGGATCATTTAGGGCAACTTTCTTGACTTCTTTGTGAAGTTCCGTCAGAAACTCTTCAAATACTTCTTCCATCACAATAAACCGTTTGGCGGAATTACAGCTTTGACCGCAATTTCGGAAACGTGACTTTGCCGCGTTTTGCGCTGCTAATTTTACATCTGCGTCCTCCAAAACGATAAACGGATCGCTCCCGCCAAGCTCCAAAACTTGCGGTTTAATTTCATCACCCGCAATCGAGGCAACGGAACGTCCGGCGCGTTCACTCCCGATAACTGCCACACGTGCCACACGTTCGTCACGAATAATGTTTTCCACATCTCTCGTTTCTATAGCCAAGTTTTGAAGAACACCGGTCGGGAACCCGGCCGCTTCGAACGCCTGTTCCAACGTTTGCGCGATACGCGGCATATTCGAGGCATGCTTCAACAGAACGGTATTTCCCGCCATCAACGCCGGGATTGCCGCCCGCAGTCCCAAATAAAACGGAAAGTTCCACGGAGCGATCGAAAGAACAACTCCAACCGGATCAAACCGCACATAACTTTCACGCGCTCCGATATCTCGTTCATCCGGAGCAAGAAAACGCGCGGTATGCTCGGCATAATACTCCGCCTCCCAAGCCACTTTTTCTATTTCTCCTTGAGACTGAGAAATGGGCATCCCCATCTCTTCGGTGATCAGCTCGGCAAATCGCTGTTGATGTTTACGCATATGCGCGGCAAGAGACTGCATCAACCGCGCTCGCTCTTCAATATCAATCTGTCGCCAAGTATCAAACGCTTCTTGAGCCCGTTGAATTGTTTCTTCTTGCTCCCGCTCCGAAAGGGGAGAAACTTCTGTAATAATTTCTTCCGTACTGGGATTGCGCGAAATGAGCATAAACGTATTCTTAGCTTTTCTTTATACTCATTATATCATGAAAGGACATGAACCAACCTCCCTGTTTCCCTAAAGCTCATCCCTGGTTATCCATACTCTTCTTTTATTCTTCTCCACTTGATGGTTCCTCCAGAGAATGTTCTTCGCTGGGGGGAGTTATCTTCTCTACCCGATTCAGCTTGCCTTGAATATTCCGGTATTTGCTGGAGCCTTTGTCGATCGTGTTCCCCGCCTCATCAAGCTTCTTTTTAGCTTTCTCAAGAATTTCCCCGAACCGATGGAATTCGGTCTGCACTTCATTAAGTGTATTCCAAATTTGACTGGTCTGTTTCTGAATAGCCAATGTTCGAAATCCCATTTGAAGACTATTCAGGAAAGCGGTAATTGTCGTCGGTCCGGCAACCACCACACGATAATCGCGCTGTAAACTCTCAATCACCCCGTTACGTTTGAGGACCTCGGCATATAATCCTTCCACCGGCAAAAACATAATCCCAAAA
>JAHEOE010000025.1 GCA_018609785.1 Minisyncoccota bacterium
CATTTCTGCTATGAGGGTATCGACAAGTTCATACTTCGTGTTCACGTCTTCTTGCGGAAAGTAAACCTCCACGTGGACGAAATCCGTACTCATTGTAATCCACTATAATACCAAAAAGAGGGGATATACAATAGCGGATACGGTGGATATATGTTGCCTTCGGAAACGATATACGGTAGATAAATAATTGAGATACGGTTGTGTATGGTAGTTCGAAATTGAGAATGCATCTGTGTCGTTCTTTCTCTCATCTCTTGAATTTCGTCACCTCCTCATTACTTCTTTGGTTTTCGTATCTCTGTATCACGGAATTCATACAACTCCTCCTTACTTTATAACCACATACGCACACCTATTCTCTCCCCATACTCCCGGGGAGAGTTTTTATTTGCCCTCAAACGCCCGGTGGAGGATGGCTTGTTTGAGATTGAATTATTTTCCACAGATACCAGTAGCCTGTTCGAAAGCTCAAACGAGCTTAAACCCTCTTTTGTATATAATTCAAATTATCCGACGGTGTTTTTCACCGCTCCTTCATACTTCATCCCCTGAAACATTCCTCTTTATCATAATGAAGATTAAAATCCTTACAAGAAACTCCCAAATGCCAGACTAAACTCACTACTCCTATAAAAATGGGAACAATAACCCATCCCTCAAGAGTCCACCAAATAACGGAACCAATGCGTAATCCGATAAATAACAAAATCGTGATTCCATAGACACGGAGAGAATGTAGCTTATTATCAACACCTACTTTATATATAAAGATGCCTACAATAGAAAACAGTCCTAATGATAATGACGTAGCCAATGTCGGAGAAACGAATATCTGGTGAGCACTAAACCATATATTCGCAAACCAATAGATATTTCCCACAATCAATAAGGCCCCTAACAGAGAGTTGGGAAAATATGCATGATCTTTTAACTGCTTTTTCTCTTTTTCTTCCTCATCAGTTAGCATTCTATGTTTCCTTTTATGCATGAGTTGGTGTATACGTTTTTTCCCCCGAACTACGAAATTACCATATTCTATAATAACTAAGGTAAGGATAAAAAGAAGAAGGAGAATGGGGATTAATAATACGCTATCATCCCCATTAATAAACCAATTCGGTATAAACATATTTTTAAGGGGCGAAAGCTCATCTGCGGATATAATAATGAGAGCTGTGGAATCTATAGCAAATATTCCAGCTAACAGTCCCAAGACATTTCCCCACACAGGCCACCAACCTCCTCGTAAAAGACGATATCCAATTGAGAGTATAAACAGCCCTAGAAAAACCATCCATACCACCTTTATATCAGATAGAGCTACCAATACTACTCCTTCAAGTACTAGTAAGAGAGGAACCCCCCAGGTATACGCTTTTTGGACATACATAATTCTGCGACTACTTGCAGTGAACTCTCCTTCTTTTTCCTCAGAGATCGGATTTAAAACACATGTTCTAATAAGAACACCACCTATAATACTCAAAGCTAAGAAAAATGCGAGAATCAAGAATGGCGCCTCCTTTTCTAATAAAATTCCTTCTCCCACCTTATGGATATTCCCCGCTACTAAGAAGAATAGAAACACCGGCAACATACCCAGTGTTACGGCATCGGAAATAAAACTCTTTGTATGTTTCGAAAAACATACATACAGAAAAGGCGTGACAAAAATTATAACCCCCACTCCTAAGTACCCCCAAAAATTAAACCACGACACATGCTGCGCCAATCCCAAAAAGAGTAAATGAAGCGTCCCCATAATAATTCCCAACTCAAGAAACGGTCGCCACCCGGAGATCACTACTATAATCACGTTCATTATGAGGAAAGCCAGAACGCCCGTGAGAAAACCGTTTATGGTAAAAAATTCCACCCTCCCTAATAACCACCATAACGTCAGCAATCCAGATATAAACACTCCAGCTATTCCCATCAACATGGGATTGGGTCCTATTTTCGTAAATCCAGTAATTTGATTTTGTACTGCCACGGGAGGTTTCGGCAGGTTATATGCCATAAAAGCAATACTCAAACATGACAAAAGTAGCCATACCTGTATACTTTCGGGAGTAGTTAAGAAAGAAAAATTTTGGATAAAATAACCTCCCACTCCCGTACCTAACAAACAAAATCCAATCCCCCAGAGCTGTGCTTTACTATACCCATGCCCATGACGCTTCCTCCTGATATGTTTTTTTTCTTTCCAAAAACACAAGAAAAGTCCTACACCCCACACTAGTAACACCACCCCAGCTATAACGGAGGGAGAGAACATTGAGAGTAGCCAAAACATCACCCCACCTCCTAAAAGAAGTAGACTGAGTCGAAAATGGGTGAAAATCCGAGGCTTTTTATACGGAACCAGCGCACCTTTACTTTGTCTGGCAGGAACAATTTGTTCGGGGATAGTAAGAAATGTTCCCCTATCTTCTTTTATTTGTTGAAGTCTTCCTCGTTTTTTTTCTTTTTCTTGGTTACGACTTTCTCGGTCGTGACGTTCAGGGATAAAAAACGTCTTTCCTCGTTCTTCTTCTTTTGTTTCAAGTTTTTCACCGTATTGTCTGGTTAAATTATTTTCTTCCGCTATCAGCCGTTCCTTAGATTGATCTCCTCCCAATAAAAGGACCAAATTTCGGAGAGCAACTATTCCTCGTATAGTAACTATAAAAGACATCCCGAATACCAAAACGAATACACCGATAGGTAAGACTACTCCTGTCCACATTGCTTATATTCTTTTATTTTTTCGACTCGGGAATATTATTCGTAATCTGATGGACAGGTCCCTCTTGAGACTTCTGTCCTTTGGGCACCAAAATTTCTTTCGGAATCTCTGCAAAAATAGACCGGGCCGCTTCTTTACTGATAGTAGCTCTTTCATGACTGTCAAAATCATCCCTATTATAGAGCGTTTCAAGAATTTCCATTAACTTTGCCCTATGCTCATAAATAGTGACCAAATTAGAGTATGTTCTAAACCTTCTCGTACAGACTCCAATCCAATACGATAGAAGGACTGCTATAGCACCCACGCTCCCATAATATCTCATTTCAAACGGAATTTGAGCTTCCGAAGGAGAAATATTAACCTCTTGCTCAATTAAGGCAATAAGGGGGATATTAAATAAAATAACTACTCCCAAGGCAAAAATTCCTGCTATCAAAAAGTTGTACCACCGTTGAGCAATAACTCGGTATCTTAGAGATAATTCGTCAAATCCTTCCTCTTGCTCATCATGTGAGGTATCTTTCTGAGTTGTTTTCTTTTGTTCCCTCATAAGAATGATTCACGTACATATTGTTCCCATACTTTCATAAAAATATAACATACATACCTGCCCGCAGTCTACAATAAAAAATGACACATAGGGTAAGATGGAAAGAGAAAAGATAAGATTCTCACCTATGTGTCATTGCGAATATCGTATCATGAAAATATGGAGTTGTTACAACATGTGGAAGCAAGGCGTATCTCCGGAAAAGATCCATCTCCAATTGGAGATAGGTCGAAAGATGGTATACAGATAGACAAATCAGATACAGATCAAAGGAATACGAAAAATGGTCCGAGATTATCGAGCTTCTCTTTACAGACGGTGACGAAAAGGCCCACCCGCAGAGACCAAATCTTACGTTTGATCTCTGCGGGAACAATCCCGTCATTGTTGCGGCGAGAAGATTCAATTCTTGTTGGACGAGAAAGGGGCGGTCTCGAATATTTATGCCATTCTACGAGAAAAATTCAAGCTTCGAGGAAAAGACAAGCGACCTCAGAGTCGCGGCTATGTACGCCGCGGAACCCGGCCGCGAGAAGCGGTGCAGGTGGATACGGTGGATTTAGGCGAACTATACGCATTTGGAAAAGGGAAGTACGGAAAAATCATGATACAATAAGAGTATATTTTCAATAATTTTTCGTATATGCCGCAATCTCATCGTATCGCTCTCTCTCACGCAGATACCGACATAGCTGAAGCCTTTCAGAGTCTCGGCTGTAAAGTGCTCATTTCCGAGGAAGACCAAGAGACGCAGTTAGTAACCATTCAAACCGCCAACGCTTTGTATTTGGCCGGTGAAGTAGATGAAGCCGCTCATATGAAGGTCGGTTTTGCTCGCGCGTTGGGGATTCCGGTGTTTTGCCAAGCGGAGCCCGAGAGTGAGCGGATTTCCAACGTCTGCGAGGCAGTGGCGACGCCCGAGGAGGTAGTCGCGCACCTTGAAGGACGGTCACCGGTGGAGGACATACGCTCTTCCGCGTCCGTAGGGCAATTGCAGACGTATATTCAGAACATGGTGGAGCGTCGCGGGTTTGATGATCAAGCGGCACAGGACGTGCTTCTTCTCATGACCGAGGAAGTCGGGGAACTCGCCAAAGCCAC
>JAHEOE010000026.1 GCA_018609785.1 Minisyncoccota bacterium
AAAACTATGGAGGTAAAAAATGAACAATCAAATCGTTCAACTCGAAGACCTTACCTCGTTCTTAGAAAATACTCTTCACCAACGCGTGAAGTCATTGCGAACAAAAAAGATGAAGGGGGCTACGCAAGAAGAGAAGATTTTAAGCTTGCTCTTGACGGGATGTGAACGGGGCACGGATGTTTCTCCGGTGAAAGAATCGCTACTTAACCGAATTGCCGCCTACACTGTAGTAGGGGCTCCCATACAGATTTCCTTGAGTGTTGCAATTGGATGTAAGATTCCAAACCGGTTAAAGTTCTCCGATTTATCTTCCGTGCCAACTTTTGCCTGGGTACACTTATTTTGGTTTTTTAAAGTGTTAAACGAAAAAATCAAGAAAGTGTATAGTCCGGGAGTGGAGGTGATCATCTTCGATGAATCGTCTCTGTTCAGAGATCTCCTTTTTGCGGATCATCTCTCAGAAGAAGATATCCGTAAGTTCTACCGGTATCTGTCGATTATTACGGAATATATGAAACCGCCGGTGCGGTTTATTCCCATGCGACCTGATATGTTTGATATTCATCCCGCTGAGATCCCTCCGAATGAAGTTCCCGATTGTGTCACATATGCTATGGTGTGCAGCTTGCCGCATATGCAGGATCCTCGTGTTATGGATCCGCTATATACAACTAGCCGTAAGGACTATACTTGGCTTGCAAAACAGGCAGGTGAAGACGTGTGGCAGAAAGCGCAACTGCTAGCCGGCAAGGTACATGCCACGTTAAAACGAAGAAAAGAATTAGGATTGTTTCAAAAGTTGACTCAATCCTGTAACCTTATTGATGCGTGTATTACGCGTAAAGATGGGAGATTGTGTTTAAATATAACCGTACCTTGTTTATTCAATCACGGAGTTCCCATTCTCGAATGTGATCAAAAAACGGGAAAATACAAAGTGAAAATGACCCCCGAATATCGTATTCAAAGAGGAGATTATGGTCCTCTGGTACCTTACTACTGGGCTCTCGATGGAGAGACAGTGTCCTTAGCATACTATCAAAAAACATAAGTCAAATAACCCGGTAAATATTTACCGGGTTTACCTTTTGTATTATAATATAAATCATTAAATAACCCGTAATTATGCGCTCCAATCCTTACGTGTATCCGTTCGTTCCCTTTAATAATCTTTCCGAAAAAAACATTGGTGAAATTTCCGATCAAAAAACAGTTTCAACTAAGGAAATCAAGCAAATTCTGGAAGCTACTGATGATTTGAGAGGTCGAGCCGTAGAGAGTTGGCGTGGAACGGACACGATAGATACGATTTTGAATGTGTTTAAGGATCCGGAAGTTCGGTTCGGACCTGAAGAGTATATTGTAGACTATCAAGATCAACTCCGAGAGCAATTTAATACATTCGTGAAATCAAACACACCTATTCATTTTACTATCCTTGGGTTCCCGTTTAAAATTCCTGTTCCTTTGAAAACAAATCGAGAAAAGCCGGATTTCGGAGAACTTGCCGCTTTAAAGCGTTTACATACACTCGGTAAAATCGTGGAAGACGTCTATCAATCGGGAGCGCGCATAACGATTTTTTCGGAGGGAGCATTTGCTTCCGCTGTGGGCGTCGATCCTGAAGTAGCTGAAATGTATCATAAATATCTTGGAGATCTCATCCGAACATTTGAGCTTGATGATGTTCTTGAGATTCGGAAATTGAAGGAGATGGAGAAAGAAGCGGAGAATTTTGAAGAGTTGTATGATCAGAAAATAGAAGAATTGAAAACAAAGTATAATGAAGGAGACGAAGAGTATCTCGCTAAATATCAGGGAAGTTATCCGTCCGTGTATCGTATAGTAAGTACACAGAACTATGAGATTTCGACACTCATGGAGGTTTATAACGAGGATCTCACTGAAGAACAAGTTGATGGTAACGTGAGAGAAATACGAACGGAACTTGAAACACGAACTCATGAGGCTATATTCAGATACCATGCGTACCTTGCATTACGAGATGATTTGAATTTTTTGGAAAAAGTAACTCCGGGAGCCGTTCGCTTGTCCGTATCTCCCAAACCGGGAAGATTGGGAGTTCACCCTCTCCATTCTCAATGCGATAAACTTCCATACCATTCCGTATCGGTATATAATCCTCACCATGAATGGTTTACCCAGGAGTATCTTATCGATATTCTTCGAGATACCACGAATTCGTATACCAAGGTTTTTTGGAAAGAAGATAGTGAAGATAAGCCGTTTTACTATGAGCAAACCGACGTACGTAACGATTGATATCGGCGGGACGAAAACACGAACTATTGCATACGATGAAAATTATCAAATCACGAATGTGGTTACCACTTCCACCGAGAACTTTTCTGTAGGACAGGAGAAGTTTTTTGCTGATGTTTTGGAATGGGTACGCTCGCAATACACTTCTATATCAAAGTTGGGAATTGCCGTTAACGGGCCGGTACACGAAAATACCGTGGTATTTTCTTCTTTGGCCGGAGGAGCTGTATCAGATGATGTTGCGGAGATGGCGAAAGATATATACGGTGCCTCTCACGTTGTTATTGAGAATGATGTCTATGCCTTGGCCAAAGGAGTGAATTGGTCAGACTCTTCATGTTATCATAACTTCACTCTCGTGAATTTGGGAACGGGGATTCGATTGGCCCAGGTAACCAATGGAGAATTATACAAAGGAAGTACTTCCAATGCGGGCGAAGTGTCTCAAAAGGAAATATATGTAAAAGAGTTGGATTTGACGTTGAAAATGGATAACTTTTTATCGGGAAAAGGATTTACGCAGATGTATTATACATTAACCGGAATTACCAAATCAGCTGAAGATATCTGTAAATTGGAAGACCGTGAGGCTCGATTGGTATTCTCCATATTCTCGGAGTACTTTATCCATTTTATCTATGATATCAGTTATTTCTATAACCCGGAAAAAATTGTGTTATCAAGTTCGCTTACATACGCATTGTCACAATTATGTGAGCAAATAAATCAACGTTTGGAGAACGCGAAATTTAGGTTTTTGATGCCGGAAATGGTGGAAATAAAGAATGAAGATTACTATGTAAATAACGGGATGGTGGCGTTACTTGAAGAAACATATTGACCGGGAAGGAGGTATTTGATATAGATAAAGCGGTGTTTGTTCTTTCAACAGAAGAGATAAATGGCTATCCGAGCATGTATATTTGATATCGACGGAACGCTGACCAGTGAACGATTCTGTATCCCGTCCGAAGTGCAGGATGCACTTCGAGAGTTACAGCATAGGGGGGTATATTGTACTGTTAATACAGCAAATGCGTTTGTTCAGTATCAACAATTATATCGCTCCCAATTTAAACCGAATGCTCCTTTAATATTAGAGAATGGGGCGTCCATAGTTGCCTCATTGTGGCATGAAGATTATCTTTGCATTCATCATATTGCTTCGTCGTTTCTTAAAGAGTTACAGACCTTAGTAGGGAGGAAATGTATACAACTATTCGCATTTTATAAAAAAGGTGAGGGGTATAAAATATTTTCTCATGAATCCCCCTCTTCGCACTTGCTTTATCGTACAAATGGCGAAAGAGTTTCTTGGAGTCAAATAGAGAGACATTGGAGAACCTCACCTCCTTCTCAAGTTATTGTCCGATTAAGTAATGAAGACGCCGTTATGGCGTTGAAAACCCTTTCTTCTGTTACGTTTGGTCAATCAGACGAATCTACTTACGAAATAACTCCCTTACATATTCATAAAGGAAGTGGTATTCGATATTGGAGTGAGGTTATGGATATTCCGTTGGAGAATATTGCAGTTTTTGGTAACGCGGAAAACGATATTCCGGCATTTAATCTTCCCGTGCGGATGAAAGTTCTTATCGGTGATAATCAGCAATTGCGCAATCGAGCTACACATAGCTTATCCACGGTAGACGAGATTCCTGCATTTTTACGTACCGTAATATAAGCATGTAAAGGTCCCGAGAAACCAAAGCTCGGGGCTTTATTTACGTTTAAAGGATTATATGCTATGCTCTAGCGAGTAGAGAATTTTTCAGTAAATTCCTACAACACTCAGTTTGATCTTTAAACAATACAGGAGGTACTCAGTCGTGGTTCAAAGCATGAGTCTTAAGCAAAAAATTGTTGAAACCGGTATTGGATATGGAGAGCAACATGGCGTTACCTGGTTAATGGGGACTGAACCGTTTGTTCTTCCGAAAACATATCTGGAACAACTTCAAGAAATTGAGGAGTTGATTTCTTGGATGTCAGTATGTATCAAAAAAGCATATAATTCCGGACACAGTAAAGGACTGAAAAAAGTCCTCACAGATAAAGTTCCCGAACGAATTCCTCAACTCTCTGACGGAAAATTGGAACGATTGTTCCGATTGGACATTGCCGTCGATGGTAATGATCGACTATATGTTACCGAAAGAGAAGAATGTCCGGGAGCGAAAGGTTTGGTGTATGCTTTGGCTCAAGGGTATGACGTCCCATACGATATTGCAGAAAAAATTAAACATGCCATGCCGAAGCAGAGCTCGTCTTTATATATTTTACTAACCCGAGACTGGTGGGAGTATGAGCAAGATTTACGAGTCTTCGCTTATGCTATGCAAGAGTGTGGTATTGAATGTGAGGTGTACTATGCTGACGAGGTTGATGTGAAAACACTTCCCGAAAAAAGTACGTTGCATTTATTCGGATATTTTGACAATTTTCTGAAGGAAAAAGAGAAGTGGGTTCTGGACTCTTTATCAAAAGATGTGTATGTGTTGAACCCACGAGCGTTTTACCGAGAAAGCAAAGTACTTTTGGCCCTACCATTTCTCGATTTTGCAGAAGAAATCTTTCCCGACCAAGATAAACTTGCTCGGTTACGGAAATATATTCCCTGGACAATCCCTCTTTCTTTATATACGTATCATAAAGTGGATTGGGGGAACATTATCGCAAATCGTCAGAAGTATATAATCAAAGATGCCGGGTATGACGGCAATAATACTTCTTGGGGAGCTCGCGGTGTGTACAATTTAGATCATTCTTCTAAAACGTATTTCGCGGGTAACGTACAATGGGGGCTCCAAGCAAAAGAATGGGTGCAAAAATGGAATCCTGATATTGCCCCCTATCTCTATCCTCAAATCTTACAAGAAAAAGTGCAACAACGAACTTTTTCGGTATCCTACTATACGGAAAATGGGGATGTGGCCCATTGTGATAAAATGTGTATTCGTATTTCTCCCTTTATCGTTCAGATACACGGGAGATTTGAAATGGCGAATACGCTTTTAGTAACTTTTTCTAAAGGTAACAAGGTGCATGGGACACCTGAGTCAATTATGGTTCCCGCCTTATTGGAACAGTAATGAACACACTTTAAACGATACACCCACGGTGTATCGTTTTTACTTTGCGTGTGATACATTAGAAAATAAATAGGATTTAGGGTATGGATATTGAACGTCTGAAAGAAACATTGATTACGTTACTTCATATCAATGAAGTGTATCCCAACGAACAAGAGGTTATCAACTATGTTCTCTATCGTTTAAAGGAAGCGGGAGTGCATTATGTGCAAGATTCGTTTTCAAATATAATTGCCCGTATTCCGGGGAAAGGAGAACCGATTGTGTTATCCACCCATCTTGATATCCCGGAATCGGTTCCGAATTTGCAGTATAGTGTACAAGGAGATTATATACACTCTGACGGAAACGGGATTTTAGGAGTCGACCCGAAGACGGGACTCGCTATCTTATTGGAACTGGCGGATGCGTTGGTGGCCCAAGAGGAAACCTCGCATCGACCGGTGGAACTGTTTATAACGCGAGGAGAAGAGGCCGGTTTAATGGGAGCGCGAAATGCGGATTATGCTTTATTGGAAGCTAAGAAAGGATTGGTTTTGGATCAGGACGGTCCTGTGACCGAAGTGGTAACACGGGCGCCGAGCTATATCAGTTTAAACGGTGAATGTATTGGAAAGGCCGCGCATCCTCGCGAACCAGAACAGGGAGTAAATGCCTTGGAAGCCGCGTGTAAGACGTTGGCTGACTTTCCGTGGGGCTTTAGCAAATCAGGGGTCACGTGGAATATCGGATTACTGGAAGCCGGTACGGCGGTGAATACCATTCCCGGGTCGGTTTCTTTCCAAAGCGAACTCCGAGGCTATGATCATGAAGAAGTGTTGTCAGAAGCGCGGAGATTGACTCAACAGGTTAAAGACTATGAAGAAGTATATAACGTAACGTGGAATATTACTGTAGATGTGGAGTTTGTCGGGTATCATATCACGAAGCAAAATACCTTATTAACGGAATTGGATGAAGTGTATAAGGCTTTGAACTTGTCTCCGAGATACTTTGAGACGTTTGGAGGGACGGACGCCAATATTATGAATGCTCACGGAATTGAAGCTCTTCCCATAGGATCGGGATATTATAATGCGCATCAATACTCCGAGTATGCCAGTTTCTCTGATATGAAGCAGATAGGAGAGTTTCTGTTGAAGTATCTGGCTATGGATCTTTAGGATCGGTATTGAACTCTCATAGTCACCACGCACCTCTTTTTTGATATCTACCATTCCCCACTTATGCCAAAATACAGGTGAGGTGTAATAGCAGGTGAAAATGCATGGAGTTACTATCGGGGCGATAATCGCGATATTGGTGTATTGGGAAGTGCGAGAGATGTTCACTTCCCACTCGGACCGGCGACGTAGTCCCCATCCGCGAATAGTGAAAATGGCCATGCGGATGCTCGTTCCGTTGATAGGTGTGCTCCTCATCGGGCAGTTGGGGACTGACTTCGGTTTTTTGAGCCCATGGAGGGGAACGGCGACACTTAACACCGTTGCGAATATTATTGGTCAGGGCATATTCTGGAGCGGCGTTGCGTTGGCGGTGTGGTCACGAGAAGCTTTGGGCAGACACTGGGCGCACGCGGCGGAATATCAGATTGTCCCCGGGCAAGAATTGGTCACGCGCGGGCCGTATCGGTGGGTGCGCCATCCGATGTACACTGCTTTGCTGATGATGTTTACCGGTGTGCAAGTGATCCTTGCCAGTTGGTTGGTCGTACTTAGCCTTCCGTTATACGGCGTGATGGTGTGGCAAGGACGCAAGGAAGAAGCCTTGCTTAAAAAAGCTTTCGGAGACACCTATAAGGAATACCAGCGGCGTACCGGCATGATTTGGCCGCGTCTTCGGTAGCTCTGTCAGAGCGGGGCCGAAATATAGTATAATGGTCTCCACCCCAAGATAATCATTATTTGTATGAGTCGGACCTTTGCCGCACGAACCCATGTCGGACAAGCGCGTCGCGTAAATCAAGACCGTGTGGAGGCGGATCCTGACGGGCGGTATTTCATGGTAGCGGACGGTATGGGCGGCCATGCCGGAGGCGAGCAGGCCAGTTCTCTGGCCACAACCGTCGCTCGAGAGTATTTGGAGGCACATTTTGAGGAGGAGTGGGATACGAAAACCTTTCTTCAGAACGCTATGAAAGCGGTCAACCGGCGCCTTCGGGAAGACCAACGGGCGCACCCGGAACGCTCCAATATGGGCACCACGCTCACCGTTGTTATCCGGCGAGAAAATCAATGGTGGTACGCGCACGTGGGAGACTCGCGGGCGTATCGGTGGCGAGACGGACATATCGAGCAACTCACCCCCGATCATACCTGGATCGCCGATCAGATGCGGGCCGGAACCATAGCAGAGGATACCAATTTGAAACAGTGGCTGGGGCATGTGCTCTCTCAACATATGGGCCAGGAGACCCTTGAACGGATTGAGATCGCTCCCATCAGTGTTCAAGAAGAGGACCGCCTACTCTTGTGCAGTGACGGACTGACCGCCGAGCTCTCGGATGAAGAGATTGCCACGTATCTGACGCGGAAATACACCTGCGAAGAGGCAGTTAACGCGCTTATTTCTGCCGCGAACGCAAACAGCGGCTCGGATAATATTGCGATTATTGTAATTGATAATCACTAAAAAAAGTCTAATACTTTTATGAAGGGATGAGTCCCTTGGAAGAAGACTGTTTAGAAATC
>JAHEOE010000027.1 GCA_018609785.1 Minisyncoccota bacterium
CCCAACGTCCCGGTTCACGAAGTTCAAAAAAGCGAGTTTGTGGGCTGGATCTCTCGCACAAATGAAATGGAGCTTCTGCGCCGGGAACGGGATCGGGAGGAGTTCTTCAACGGGCGTTATGTGCGGAAGGCGATGGACGACGCTCGCTCCGCGCTGATTATGAACGACGCCTCAGAGGGCCAACGTAGGCGGAATGTGCGGGATCAGCCCGACAACGCCTATAACAATCCAGTAGATGAGATTTGGATGTACGTAGACCTCATTCCATCGGAGTGGAACTTGGGTTCTTCTCAAGAGCCTGAAAAGTGGCAGTTTGGCGTGGCGGGAGATAGCGTGATTATCGCTGCGAGGCCGTTGAATCTTGACCACAACAAATTCCCCGTTGTAGTAGCTTCTCCAGACTACGACGGCCATTCCATCGCCCCGCCGTCGCGGATGGAGATCGTGCAGGATATGCAGCAGATCATTGATTTCCTCTACTCAAGCCACTTGATGAACATTCGGAAAGCTATTAACGATATGTTCATCGTGGACCCGAAGCTGGTGAATATCCACGACGTGAAAGATCCGAAGCCCGGAAAGCTGATCAGGATGCGCCGAATGGCGTGGGGGCAGGGGAGGATTGATGAAGGAATCCAGCAGCTTGACGTAGCGGATGTTACAAAGGGCCACATCGAGGAGGGAAGCTATCTCCTCAACGTAATGGAGCAGTCAACGGGCGCTACGGATATGGCAAAAGGAGTTGTGCAGAACGAAGGGCCGAGGATCAGCGCGGCGGCTTCTCAGGGAGCGCGTCAAAGCGTTCTTTCCAGAATGGAGAAAGCGGCACGGATCATTGGCTACCAAGCACATCAGCCTCTTGGAAAACTGTTGGCTTATCAAACTCAACAGCTGATGAGCAGAGAAACGTGGGTGAAGATCCAAGGCGAGCAGAATCAACAGAGCGGAAAGGGCTTTTCACAAGAGGTCCAAGGCGGGAAGGTAAAGGTTGAGCCTGAGGATATTGTAATCCCCTTCGACATAACCGCAACCGATCCCTCTGTTCCGGGCTCAGAGGATGTGGAAACTTGGACGAACCTTTACCAAGTCGTAGCGCAGAATCCGCAACTTGCTAAGCAGTTTGATATGGTAAAGATGTTCAAACACATCGCCCGCCAAATGGGCGCTAAGAACATCGATAACTTCGTCCAGAGAACTCAGCGGCCAGAAGTGAGGCCTGATGAAGAGGTGGCGAGGGAAAGAGAACGCGGTAATCTTCAACCAATGGATACACAGCAAAATGGCTCAGGGACTTAACCTTGACTTTTCCAACCAAGACACACAACAATATGCCTTCGGTCGCCATCCCGACGACGCGGAGCTGAAAAGCTCTCCGAATGAGGTCAAGAACGTGCTGGAAACACACGTTTGGGATGACATAGAACAACTGATCGAAGAGAGGCTTGAACGGTTAACTGACTCGCTCATCAGAGCAGAGGAAGAAAAGAACATTCGCAGAATCCAGGGCGAGATCCAAGGCTGGAGAGCAGTTAAGGATCTGCCTGATATCCTAATCCAGTATCTCCAACAGCAAAACGAAAACCGATAGTCATGGCTGAGAACACAGAAGAATCCGAAACCACCACTACCGAAGCGCCTGAGTCGGAAGTTGACAAAATGGTTCAGCAGCTCGGGAACTTTGAGCCTGAGTCCACAGAAGCGCCAAGGGAGGAAACTCCGCAGGAGGAAACTCCTGACCAAACTGAAGAATCAAAGTCGGGGGAACAGCGTGAAGGCGAGGCAGTTGAAGCCAACGAAGAAGGAGAAGAAACCCCGGAAGAAGTTCAGCAGCTTCAGGAGAAGATCGAGGAGCTTGAATCCAAGCTAGAGGGAGGAGAGGAAGAAAGCTCGGAAGAGGAAGAAAGTGAAGAAAGCGGAGAGGAAAAAGGCGAAGAAGCCTCGATCCTAGACCTCTCGGAAGAGGAGTTTGTTGAAGACCCGGACGTTCACGCTGAAATTGTTTCCGATCCAGAGAGCTTCAACGAGTTCCTTCGGAGCTTTGGTGAGAAGGTAAGTGCGCTTACTCAAGAAAAGGTTTTCGAGCAACTTCCTCAACTGGTTCAGAAAGAGGCCGCGAAGCGCGTTGATCAGCGCATGACGGTTCGGAGTTTTTGGAATGATAATCCCGAACTGGAAGAGCATCGCGAGGTAGTTGCGAAGAAAGCGAACCAATACAACAGCGAAAACCCGGACGCCTCGCTTGAGGAAGTGTTCGACAACGCCGCTGAAATGGCGCGTCGGGAGCTTGATATTGAACAGCAGGCTCAGGAAGCTGACAATGAGGCACAGGAAAATCCGGCCTTTACTCCCGACCAACGCGGAGGAAATGGCTCTCGGCCTCAGCCTGAAACAGAGGAGGAACAGGACGAACTCGACAAAATGCTTTCAGTAATGGGCTAGATCGTCATGGCTACGAGAAACGCTCTAGCAATTTACGGAATCAACGTCTTTGGAGACTCGACAACTTTCGAGAACGACGTTGAGTTCGAGGGAAATGGTGATGGGCTCGAACTTTTCACGCGAGAGGCTAGCGTAGAGCGTGGAAAGGCTCTCACGCTGCCGGAGAATACTTCCGGTATGGTGTTTGTCTCGACCCAGGAAGATGGAGAAATCCTCTCTACAAACCGGGACGGCTCGGCGGTCTCGGTAACGGGAGATGTTTCTGGCGTTGAGGTTGGCGATCTGGCCGAAAACGACGGGGTGAATATCGCAAACGTAGGCGAAGAAGCTAAGAAGGTGCAAGTTTTCTACCTCTTTCACTCAGACTCCGAATAATTAACTAAGAAAATGCCTTTTCTTGGACTGCGCGACACACTAGATTGGGGCGCTAACACACGTCCTGAAGATTGGCGGGAGATGATTATGTATCTCTATCCAAATGGCCGGGCGCCTCTCACAGCGCTTTCGTCCATGATGGATCTGGAGAGAACCTTCGACCCGCACTACCACTGGTTCCTCAAGAAATTCCCTGAGCAGGCGGGGAACATCAATAACGTCGGTACGGCTCTGCCCGTTAGCTCCAACGCCAAGACCTCTGCTCAGAACAGCGGGTCGACGTTCTACATCACCGTTGATCAGGCGGTGCAGGAGGAGTTCCGTGTTGGCTTTACCGTTCTGCTCACGCAGAAAGGTGACTATCGGTACAACACTCGAGCGGAGGTTATCTCGAAGGGCCAGGACGGAAACAGTGACTACTACCTCGAGGTCGAGCTTCTGGAGGATGAGGATGGAACGTATCCCATCAACGATGGTGAAAGTGACCTCTGGGTCGAGCAGATTGGCTCGGCGCACGCTGAAGGCGCGAATATGCCGGAAGCCATTAGCTACGACGAATCGGAGGGAGATAACTACACTCAGATCTTCCGCACTCCGCTGAAAATCACGCGGACGACGAAGCAGACTCGCTTCCGTTCTACCGGAGACGCTGCGCGGCGGAAGGAGGAAATGAAGGCTGAGGCGCTTGACCTCCATAGCGTCGAGATGGAGAAGGCGTTCATTTGGGGCGAGAAAGGCGTTGATACCTCCGGCGATGAGCCGAAGCGTTACACTCGGGGAATCGTTACCGCTCTGGAGAAAGAGGGTCCGGCGCAGAATATCGATGACTTCCAGGGCAACGGGAACTATACCGGAACGTGGCTCGCTGATGGGAAGGACTGGCTGAACGAGCGGCTGGAGATCCTTTTCCGCTATGGCACAGGTGAAAAGATGGTGCTGTGTGGCTCGGGTGCGCTGAAAGGTCTTAACGACCTCGCTGAGGAGCTTGGGACCTACAACATTGACGAGACTCAGACCACATTCGGGATGAGCCTCAAGCGTTGGCTCACGCCCTTTGGCACTGTGATGCTGAAAACGCATCCGCTGATGTCCCGTTCCCCGGCGTGGAGGAATCAGATGATTGTCCTCGAACCGCGTCGGCTGCGTATGCGGCACGTTCAGGATACCATCTACAAAACTGATCCCTCGGAGGATCAGACCACCAACGACTCCCGTGACCGGGACGAGGAGGAGTTCCTGACAGAGATCGGGCTGGAATACGGCCACCTCAACACGATGGGACTTCTTGGCAGTGTTGGTGTCGATAACTAATCTCACGAACTAGCTAAACCATTATGCCTGGAACTAGCAATCAAAGCGTCAACCGCTCTCACCGCGAGGAGGAAGGGAACAAGCCGGGTGGAAGTCCGAACGCGCCTGACAGCGATAGCGGATCTTTCACTCATCCTGCTCCTCCGCAGAGCGGTCGGCCTACGCAGGAAACGGGTTCTCAGTCCGCGCCTGCTCCTGACCGTGAGGATGAATAATGACTCTCGTAGAAATACGCGAGCGGCTCATTATTGCAACGGGGCGTACTGATCTCGTAGTTGACACTACGAACTACGCCGACGATGGAGCGGATTGGTATATTCAAGCGGGGCAGAGGTTTTTAGACGATGAACTGCCAACGCCTAAGTCCCTCGCTGAGGTAGAAAAAACTATCTCGGCGGGGGACGCGTCGGTTTCTTTTCCAAACATTCGGGCGATTGAGACTGTTCGGCTTCAAGAAAGCGGCGAGCAGCCTAGTTTTCTTGATCGCGTTCCGCTGAGAGAGTTCTACAACCGCTTTGGGGACTTAACGTATCTCCAGAATCAGGCGGAACAGGATAAGCCTACGCGCTACGCGCTTGGGATTCACCGTGACGGATCTGCCTCCGCTACGGAGCTATCGGAACGGCTTATCGTTTTTCATCCTCGGGCGGATAAGGAATATACGCTGGTAATCACAACTGCGTATTTCTCTACTCCGCTAGAGCAAGATAGCGATGAATCGTGGTGGAGCCTTCAATATCCCGAAGTGTTAGTTTTAGCCGCACGTCGGGCTATTGAAATTGATCACCGGAACCGACAAGGCGTTCAGGAGTTCGAGCGGCAAATTCAGAAGCGGGTCCAGCAGATTGACTCGAACTTGGTTCAAGAGGATTCCTTCAACAAGGGCCAAATGAATAATGCCTGGTGAGGAAGAGCTTCTGGATATGTCGTTCCGTGAAGCGCGGAAAAACGGCTTGGTGCGTGAGTGGCAAGAAGCGCATCGGCCTGATGAGCCTGAAAAGAAAACTGTTCCCTTTACGCAGCGGACGAAAGAGCCGCTTCCCGGAGACGAAATTGGCGTGGCTCAGGTTCCGCAAAGAGGAGAGTTGGAGAAGATAGTTATCCAGCTAAAAGGCAACGTGGAGTCTCACTACTTCTTGCGGCTTAGGCTCCAAAGGGGTAAGTCGGAAATGAGGACTACGGTTGAGAATCTTTCCAAACAAATGGAACTTCGAGACTTTGAGGTTGATCTCCAGTTGAAGAAAGGAGATGTTGTTTCGGTAACTTTGGAAAGCGAAGAAAATGAGGCAGTAGGGCTCGTGGAAAGTGTTGTGACAATTGAAACCTCTCATGCGTGAGTTCACCCAACGCCTTAGTAGAGAGGACCTAAGCCGAGGACTCCAACCTAAGGAGCTCGGCTTTGGCTCTACTCATGCGGTTGATCTACTTAACCTTCGGCCTGAACAGGAGGGGCTTCAACCTTATAGCTTTCTGCGAGATCCGTTTGATGATGGAATCCCAACAGATTGGCCTTTTCCTCAGCTAGTTGAAGCGACGGACTCGCTTTATCTTCTCCAAGAAACTGCTGTTGAAAAGATCACAGAGAGTGTTCCTTGGAGCTATACCACTCAGGACACATTAGATGCGCGTAATACCTCAAACTCGCTGGATATTCCCTTTGGAGGAAACCAATGGCAAGTGGCGCAGGCTCAAAATAGTTGGTATGCGGTTAAGGGCAATTGTGTTGTCTTTAACGTAGCTCCTGAGGCTACTTATCCGGGAGATATTAACGATGCAGTTTACGTTGACGACCAGCTCAATCCAGAAGCGGCTTGTTATCAAAAAGGCCGTTATTTCATGGGAGGCTTTACTGGAAACTTTTGGGCGGGAGAGTTGGATACTGTTATCTCAGACTGGGAATCGAACGTAGGAATCGCTACCACGCAGCGCCTAGAGCCCTCCGAAAACTGGATTGCATATGGCAGCATCGGCGGAGGGGACTTCCCGCTTTGGCTTATGCGGATTGGCTCCTCTACGCCGCCAAGCCAACTTAGCGCGAAGGACAAAATCGCTGAGGCGCTGGAGCGTAACGAGTTCGGCTTTATGCCTTTGAACGTAG
>JAHEOE010000028.1 GCA_018609785.1 Minisyncoccota bacterium
AAGAAAATCCGAATTCGTTTCTTGGAAAGGTACTACGAAGAATGTCTGATATAGGTGTAATTACGACATAATACATATGGCCGATAACTCCGAAATCATCATCTTCAAAACCGCAGACGGCAACGTATCAGTAGATATCGTCATGGAAAATGAAACCGTGTGGGTCACCCAAAATGATTTATCGAGAATTTTTGAAAAGGATCAATCGGTGATTTCACGGCATATTGCAAATATTTTTCAAGAAGGAGAAGTTGATAAAGAAAGCAATATGCAAAAAATGCATATTGCCAATTCGGCTAAGCCGGTAGAGTTTTATTCTTTGGATATTGTGTTGGCGGTCGGATATCGAACCAATTCCGCAAAGGCAGTTGAATTTCGCAAATGGGCCACCGAACGGCTGAAAGAATACATCATCAAAGGGTTTACCATGGATGACGAACGCCTCAAGAGTCTGGGAGGCGGCGACTACTGGAAAGAACTCCTCGAGCGCATTTGCAGCTTCGACAAAGAGGAGGTGCCCCCTCTACTTTTGATATGCGTTCTAATTGTTTTCTGAACACCGTTATGATACGGTGAAAGTAAAGTTGTAACAGTGTCTCTATGTTTGAAAAACCGCAGTCCCGACCGAACTTTTCTCAGATGGATACGGAGATTTTGAAGTGGTGGAAGCAGGAAGACATTCTTAATAAATCGATCAATCACCGCCCGGTGGAGAAAACCAAAGCCTTTTACGACGGGCCGATTACCGCCAACGGAGAACCGCATCACGGGCACATGCTCACGTTTGCGCTTAAAGACCTGTTCCCTCGGTACTGGACGATGCAAGGGTATCGCGTAACGCGTAATATCGGTTGGGACTGCCAAGGGCTTCCCGTAGAAGTGGAAGTGGAAAAAGACCTCGGGTTTGAAGAAAAAAACGATATTGAAAAATACGGAATCGCGGAATTTAATAAGCTCTGTCGGGAATCGGTCGTTAAACATAAGGACACCATCATCGACCTGGAAGAACGAATGGGGCGGCTGACGAATGAAGACTACGAATACGCCACCATGAACCGGGACTACATCGAGTCTGTTTGGTGGTCGGTGAAGGAACTGTATGAGAAGGGGTTGCTCTATGAAGGCTTCCGCGTCATGCCGTACTCGACACGAGCCGGAACTCCGCTTTCCAATGCGGAAGTTGCCTTGGGCGGGTACGAACCCGTCACGGACCCGGCGGTGACTATGGAATTTCCGTTGGTGGATGCTCCGCAGACCGTGCTTCTTGCCTGGACGACTACGCCGTGGACGTTGCCCACGAACTTTGCGTTGGCGGTCGGAACAGACATTTCGTACGTGACTGTGAGTGTTCCCGACAGTGATAAACGCTACGTCGTGGCCGAGGAACTAGTGGATAGTATCTTTGAGGAAGGGCAGTTCACCATTGAAGAACGCTACACCGGAGACAAATTGACGGGCAAAGAATACCAACCGTTGTTTGACTTCTTTGAGCAAGAGAAGAACCGTTTCTTTGTTTACGAAGGGCATCATGTCACGACGGAAGGCGGAACCGGTATCGTGCACTTAGCGCCCTACGGTGCCGAAGACGTGGAAATTTTCTCCGAAGTGGGCATCAAGGTTGTGGATGTGTTGGATGAAGAAGGAAACTTCACCGAAGATGTGCCGACCTACAGCGGCCAGTTCTACCGAGATGCCAACGCGAATATCATTGAAGACCTGAAAACCAAAGACAGGCTCTTCAAACATGAAGACTACGAGCACCAAATGCCCATCTGTTGGCGTACGAAGACCCCGTTGATTTATAAGCCGATCACCGCCTGGTATGTAGCGGTTACTAAAATTAAAGACCGGATTCTTGCCAACAATGAACGAGTTCATTGGACGCCCGATCATATCAAGCATGGTCGGTTCGGCAAATGGTTGGAAAACGCCAAGGATTGGAATATCTCGCGTAATCGATACTGGGCGACCCCCATGCCGATTTGGAAAGGAGAAGAGTCCGGTGACACGATTGTGATCGGCTCTTATGAAGAATTGGAATCGTACGGCGCCACGGCTCCCGAAGATCCGCATCGTCCGTTCGTGGATGAGATCACGTTTGAGTACAACGGTGAGACGTATCGTCGCATTTCGGATGTTCTGGATGTCTGGTATGACTCCGGAGCGATGCCGTTTGCTCGCTTCCATTATCCGTTTGAGAACCAAGAAGAATTTCAAGCCAAATTCCCCGCCGAGTATATCGCGGAAGGACTGGATCAGACCCGAGGGTGGTTCTATTCTTTGATGATTTTGGGCACGGCGCTCTTTGGAGACACGCCCTACAAAAACGTCATGGTGAACGGCCTTGTGCTGGCCGATGACGGAAGCAAACTTTCCAAGAGCAAGCAAAATTACCAACCCCCGCAAGAAATGCTTGATACGTACGGCGCGGATGCCGTGCGTCTGAACTTCTTCGCCACCCCTATTTCTGCCGGAGAAGACACGATTGTTAGTCCCCATACGCTCCGGATTTACGTTCAGGAATACCTGCTTCCTCTTTGGAATATGGTTACGTTCTTTACCACTTACGCAAACGCGCAAGGATGGGAGCCGGTGAGCGAGCAAGCGTTTGATCTGCGCAATCTGGAACATGCGTTGGATCGCTGGATTTATACGCGACTGCAAGAAGCTACGCGTGATGCGCAAGCCGCCATGGACGATTTCCACGTGCCGGGTGCGGTCCGCGTGCTCAAGGCGTTCTTTGATGATCTTTCCAAGTGGTATATCCGTCGTTCTCGGGATCGGTTCGCCGAAGGAGAGACCGAGGCCTTCCAAGTGCTTTATTACGCGCTTGTACGGGGAGTGAAACTTCTGGCGCCGTTTACGCCGTACATCAGCGAACAGATTTACCAAACATTGGTGGCAAACCAAATCAGTCATGTTCCCGAATCGGTTCATCTTACGGACTATCCGGAAGCGGACGAATCTTACATCGCCGAGCAGGAGTATCTCTTGAAGCGTATGGACTTGGTGCGTGAGATTGTCGGTCTCGGACACACCATTCGAGAGGCACAGGAGATTAAAGTGCGTCAGCCTCTGTCTACGCTTTATGTCGCTTCGTCTTTGGAGTTGCAAACCTGGATGAAAGATCTCTTAACCGCCGAGCTCAACATCAAAGAAGTAAAGGAGGATGAAATTCCCGAGAAGGAGACGGTTGTCACCGAAGACAGCGGCCGAGGCCTGCGTGTCGGACTGGATACCGAGATAACCCCCGAACTCAAAGAAGAAGGGCAAGTCCGTGATATTATCCGTAACATCCAGGCCGCCCGTAAGAAAGAGAAGCTTTCCATCGAACAGACCGTGGACTTATCTGTCGAGGCTTCCGAAGAACTCCAAACCGTGATCCAGAACCACGAAGAGGAAATCAAGAATCAGGTCGGAGCCAATACGATTGCGTTTGAAGTGTTGCAAGGCGTGGAAGGTACGCACAAACTCAAAGTGAGCGGAGAGAAAATGCGCGTCAAGGTTGAGGCGGAGTAAGAGAGGCAATATATATTGTATTGGGCAATATATAAAAATAAAGAGAAAGCATTTGGATTTGAAAAGGAGAGAATGAAGTAACTATAAAAAAAGCGAAGGAAATTTTCCTTCGCCATAAGACTATATTTAAGATCTAACGTGGGTTAATCATGATTAATCCACGTCATGTGAGGGGCGTTTTGTGGATTTTTAAGGTTAACCCACTTGATATGATCCTCTTGAGAAGAAAGTTCAGTCCACTTGATGTGGCCTTGAGAAGTAGTGATGATTTTCATTATGGTCTCCGGAAAAAACTCCACTTAGGGTATATCATTTTGAGGGTAAAATGTCAATGGTCTCCTGAAAATAAGATAGGATAGTCTTTGTCATAAAAAAGACCCGACTTTGTCTGTCGGGCTTTCATAGTATGATTACCTACCGTAAACGGTGGTGTAAAATTCTGGTTACTGTAGGAAATTCGGAGCTGTCGATTGGCCACCACGCCCCGTCAATTTTAACGTAACAAGAAGGAACGGGGATTGGAAATCCGTCACTTTGGGTATAGTTGTCGTTATCAAATATGACGCCTTGGATGGAATCTTCGGAGATCGTTTTCTCTCTTATTGATTCATTCCATAGAAATGTTAGTTTTACCAGACCGGATTGAGTTGGCATGATATCACCTCACAAATAAGGTACGGAATAAATATAAGAGTTTTGACATTATGTGTCAATAGGTATCTAGCTTATGAAGAGGTCGGTAAGAGTTTGGGTTAAAGCAAGGGAGTATACGCTTTTCGAAAAAGAGTGGTCACCGGTAATATCTATATACTGTGGCTTACAGATAGTATTCATTAACGTACGATCCGTCTCGGAAATAATGGCGTCCTCTGTTCCCCAAATGGCGTAAAATGTATCTCCGGTAACGTGAAAATCCAAAGAAAACTTAAGATATTCTTGGTACCATTCCGGCGTGAGCCACTTTCGTTTGGAAGAAGAAAATTCTTTGAATATGGGGTGTCCGTTTGCCAAATGTGTTTGTTCTTCGGAGGTGAGGCGGGTGTGTAGGATGATATTTGTTAGATCGAGCGCCGGATTCAGAAACACCGTGGGAAATGTTTGCTGTATTTCATAAAATGTACGCAAGGCAATATATGATCCTTGAGAATGAGTGACACAGAGTATGTGTTTTTCCGGATAAAGCGTGGCTAAAAGAGTGAGTTCTAAACGAAGTTGAAAGATCTGTTCGGAAAGGGTGCTGAGATAGGGATCGCTGATTTCGTGACCTTTAAAGTTCCAAGTCCAAAAGTCATATCCTTGCTTTTCACTCCAACTCTGGAGTGTCTGAGAGAGCTGGGTATCCGTATTCCCCATAAATCCTTGAACAAAGACTAAGATATGAGAATTGTCTGAAATATGAGTTATACGTCGCATAAAGAAAACA
>JAHEOE010000029.1 GCA_018609785.1 Minisyncoccota bacterium
ATTTGCGCCTCATCATGAATAACTCTCCCGAACAAACATCATCCGCGATGGATTCCATTCTCCAAGATGCTCCTCTCCGTGTCCCTCAAGAAGGTGAAGATGTTAGTGGTACAGTCATCGAACGCGGAACCAATGCCCTTTATATTAATCTTGGTCAAGTCGGTACCGGAATTGTCCTCGGACAAGAGCTCAACGACGGATTCGGCCTTGCCAAGACTCTTAACCCCGGTGACGAAGTAACCGCCACCGTCATCGAAGTGGATAACGAAGATGGATATATTGAATTATCTCTCCGAGAAGCCACCGAAGACAAAGTATGGGAGGATCTATATGAAAAAGCCGAAAACGAAGAAGTCGTCTCAGTTAAAATTTTGGATGCAAACAAAGGCGGACTCCTTATTCAGATAAACGGAGTCAAAGGATTCCTCCCCGTATCGCAACTCGCTTACAACCATTACCCGCGTGTGGAAGGTGGCGATAAAAACAAGATCCTTACCAAACTCGCCGAGTATGTCGGTCAGTACTTCGATGTTTGTATCATCACCGTGGATCGTGATGAGAACAAGCTCATTGTTTCCGAAAAGGTAGCTCGAAAATCCGAAGAATTGGCACTTATCAACAGTTACAAAATCGGCGATGTCGTCGAAGGCGAGATTACAGGTGTCATGGACTTTGGTGTTTTCATCAAATTCGGTGAACAAGATAAAAAGATCGAAGGTCTGGTCCATATTTCCGAACTTTCTTGGCAATTAGTGGATGACCCCCGCAATCTGTATCAAGAAGGAGATATGGTGCAAGCTCAAGTCATTGACGTAAGCAACGGAAAAATTTCTTTGAGTATCAAGAGTCTTCATCAAGATCCGTGGAAAAAAGCGGCCGAGAAATATCAGGTCGGTGACCGTGTCGAGGGTGAAGTGGTAAAGCGCAATCAACTTGGAATTTTCGTACAAGTAGAGCCGGAACTTCGCGGACTCACTCATTCTTCTGAAATTGAAAAAGATGCTCGCCGCTACGAAGAAATTTCAGTCGGCGATCGACGAACATTTGAGATAACCTCAATAGACCCCGAACATCACCGCCTGAGCTTAATACTTGCGGATTCCTAATATTTGCCTTTTATTTAACACATATCTATGAAAAATCTCGTCAGTAATCTCACGATTGGTATCCTCGCCCTTCTCGGACTTATTATACTTGCCGGGTTTATCAGTCAACAACAAGGGTCTGATGTAAGCGAGGTAAGTATTTCCGAAATATATCAAGACGTAAAATCGGGAGATGTGGAAAAGGTAGTTGTGGAAACCAACACCGTAACCGCCACTCTTAAAGACAGTGGTCAAAAGAAAAAGGCCGAACGGGAATCCGGCGGAACATTTTTAGAAGCGCTCAAAGACTTTGGAGTAAGTGAGGACACTCTTGATGACGTCACAATTCAAGCTGACAATAATCGTATTCAACGGACCTTGAGTCAGATCGGGATTCAACTCATTCCCATCATCATTTTGATCGGACTTCTCTTTTATATTATTCGTCGTGCCAGTCGCGGAGGAGGCGGTATGCAAGGAATGCCCTTTGGAAAGTCCCAAGCACGGATGATAACTCCGGATAAAACGAGTAAAAAAGAACTCTCCTTTGAAAATATTGCGGGGCTAAAAGAAGCTAAAGATGAGCTCTATGAAATTGTCGAATTCTTAAGTGATCCACAAAAATTTAATGAGCTCGGCGGGAAAATTCCCAAAGGAGTGCTCCTGGTCGGACCACCCGGAACCGGAAAAACTCTCCTTGCTCGTGCCATTGCAAACGAAGCCGGAGTTCCTTTCTTCTACACGTCAGGCTCGGAATTTGTGGAAATGTTTGTAGGAGTGGGAGCCAGTCGAATTCGCGACCTCTTTAAAACAGCTATGCAACAAAGTCCCGCTCTTATTTTTGTTGATGAACTGGATGCCATCGGACGTCGTCGCGGCAGCGGTATGGGCGGTGGCAACGATGAGAAAGAACAAACTCTCAACCAAATTCTTGTCGAAATGGACGGCTTCCAGCCGAATTCCGGCCTCATCGTTCTTGCCGCCACCAACCGACCGGACGTCCTTGATCCCGCTTTATTGCGTCCGGGACGTTTCGACCGACGTATCATGCTCAATCTTCCGGATATTGAAGAACGTCGGCAGATTCTTGAGATACATGCAAAGAACAAACCGCTCGCCGAAGATACGGATTTACGCCGTGTTGCCGAACGAACCCCCGGTTTTGCCGGTGCCGATTTGGAAAATCTCCTTAATGAAGCAGCTATTCTTACCGCTCGTCAAGGAGCTAAACAGATCTCCGAACGCAACATTCTTGATTCCATTGATAAAGTCCTCATGGGCCCCGAACGCCGCAGTAAGGTGATAACCGAACGTGAAAAACGTATTGTCGCTTATCATGAAGCGGGGCATGCTATCGTTTTTCACTACAGTGAACATGCCGATCCGGTTCAGAAGATTACTATTGTCTCACGCGGAAAAGCCGGAGGATACACTATGAAACTCCCCACTGAAGAGAAAAACTTACAAACAAAAGCGGAATTTCTTGCATCCATAACCGGTGCTTTAGGTGGATATGCCTCGGAAAAAATTTACTTCAATGAAATAACCAACGGCTCCTCCAATGATATCGAAAAAGCTACGGAAACCGCTAACCAACTGGTAAAGAAATTCGGTATGAGTGATGAACTGGGACCGGTGCATTACCAAAACAGTTCCGGTTTTTCCGAAGAAGAGCCTAATATGTATAGTCAAAAAACCCTGGAGGCAATTGACTCCGAAGTGACACAGATAATGCGCAAAGCTTACGAAGAAGCGACAGGTATCATCCGAGACCATCCGGCAGAGCTCGAACGACTTGCCGAACACCTTATGCACTTTGAGACGATTGAAAAACCGGATTTCGAGAGAATTATGAACGGAGAAAATCTCCTCCCGGAGGAAGATCGGGACCAAACATCCGAACAAGAACAGAAATCGAACGAGGATCCAGAGACTTCTCCTTCAAATACATCTTCCGATGAGATACAATAAACAGTGAACTTGAGATCCAAAAACTGTACATAGTAGTTTCCCCCTCAAATACATAAAGGTAACGACGTATATAAAACAGAGTCTCCCATAGTTAGACATCCAAACCAATATACGTCGTTACCTGATAGTCTATATCCGTATTATTCGCCCTTTACACTCGGATGTGTAGCTCAGGGGTTAGAGCGGTCCTCTTATAAGGGACAGGTCGGTGGTTCAAATCCACCCACATCCACTTCGAATTTGTGACTGGAAGCCATCTCAAATATATTCTTTCATCCCCTCTATTATACACATATAAAGGCGGCAGAGCGTATGAATGAATTTTGGGTATGGTGGGCCGTAGGCATTAAATGCCAGTGAATACGTCTCTGTCGCCTTCATATGCTTCCACCTTCAATAATTTTGAGATGGCCTCTAGTTACTTAACGATCGATATACAGTTGCGGGAACAGGTAGATACATATACCCTTCGGGCATGATATATAGTTGTTTGAGGCGTAATTTGGAACTCGTATTTCGGGACACCGTATGTATCTTCCTCTTTTTAAAGAGGAGGTGCCCGAAGGGCGGAGGAGTTTTTCTTACTCAGGAAACAAGGTCTGAAGCCACCGTTTAAGAGATTTCCAAACCGAGCCGACAGAACCAATTACCGGACCGGACATAAAAGACGATCTTAAAGGTTCATGTTCATGTTCTTGATTCATACCATACTTTACGAGACCGGCACACGTAGCAAACAACGGGTCACTGATATCAGCAATATCCCCTTCCAAATCCGTAGGATATCCAACGTCAGCCGGCAAATTAAGCTCACTTTTAGCAAGTGTTACAATATTACGAATATTCGCACCTCCGCCGGTCAATACCG
>JAHEOE010000030.1 GCA_018609785.1 Minisyncoccota bacterium
CTAATAAATTTCCTTAGCCCTTTCCCAACATCGGGAGGGGGCTTTTTTTAGGTGTCCGGCAGATACTGTTTAAGCGAGTCGTCGATGCTCCAGTCATATTTTTGAGCCGTGCCCGCGGCAACTTCGAGGACGTAGCGAGCGTTTGCGTCGGGCCGGAAGACAGTTTTATCAGAGCGAGAGGTATACGAGGATGGTTTGGCGTTGGGTTTGATATCGACAATGGTGCCGGTTTTATCAAGCCAGATGATGTCTATGGAAAAGTTCATCTCACGCATGACAATACCGTGCCTCTCGGACATGTCATACACGAGCATGAGTCCTTGGTCCGCAGGGAGGTTTGAACGGTCTGAGAGTCCCGTATAGCGTTCCTCAGGGGTTTTTGCGTAGGTAATGTCGAGTGAGGTTGAAGCACCGGTATTCGCTTGAGAAGAAAGGTTGGAAAGAAGCTTATCTTCTTTGCCGAATTGTCCGAGGGAGTCGGACAGAGTGGAAATTTGGACAAAAAACGTCCCGCCGATAATCAACGCGAATAGAAGAATTGCCGTACGCATAGGAAGTGACCTTGCTATTCTTCGATCAAGTCTTTTACTTTCAGCAACAGACTCTTTTCTTGACGAGCCTCTTCTTCGAGTTTGGTGTTGATATAGTTCATGTTGTCTTTGGTTTCGGGGAGAATAACGTGCTCCAAAGAGTTTACGCGGCGTCGGGTTTTCTCGATTTCTTCGGCTAGTTTACGGGCCGCATATTCCAGTTCCGCCAACCGAATCAGATCGGGTATGAGTTTATTGAATTTCAGCAGGCACGCGTCGAGGTCATAGGGAGTGTTGAGAACTCCGTAAGAGAACGGATCACCATTGACTTCGCTCTCCAGTTTGGAAATTGCCACCCCCATAATATTTTCTTTCTCTGAAGAAATGGAAATGGAAGCCTCGGAAGAGCTGGCAATACTCTGAAGGTTATCACCATTCATGCGCGCCTGTGCCAGACGATATTGCCGTATAACGGCGGGGAGTTCGGCATCAAGTTTTTCGCGCAGTTCAATGGCATCTTTGACCAACGACAAAAACTCGCGGATAAGACCGTCACGCTTATCCTTGAGGAGCTTGTGGCCCTTTTCGGCCATCTGCTTTTTCTTCTTGAGCCGGAGATATTCCGGTCGCGTGGGTTTTACGGACGCCATAAACACGGGGAGTTATGATTCGTGAGTTCCGTACTTGTCAATCAGCTTGTCTTTGAGCTTCTTCAGTTCAGTACGCGGCAAAATGGAGAAGAGTTCCCAAGCGATGGTGAGAGAGTCAATCAGAGAGCGATTCTCATGCGTACCTTGGGTGACAAACTTCTTCTCAAACTCATCGGAGAATTTGAGATACGCCTGGTCAGTCTCACTCAAAGCCGATTCTCCGAGTACGAGAGCTAATTCTCGGACTTCTTTTCCTTTGGCATAGGCGTTGGAGAGCTGGTCTTGGACTTTGGAAAGATCTTCTCGGACATAGTCATCTTCCGGGGAAAGTCGAGACAACGACGGAAGAATCGAAACCGGCGGATAAATATCTTTACCGTGGAGGTCACGGTCCAGGAGAATCTGTCCTTCGGTGATGTACCCGGTTAAGTCCGGAATCGGATGCTGTTTGTCATCATCGGGCATGGTCAAAACCGGGATTTGCGTGAGAGACCCGGTGTAGCCTTCCAACTTACCCGCACGCTCGTAAAGCGAGGCAAGGTCGGTGTATAGGTATCCGGGGTATCCTTTGCGTCCGGGGATCTCTTTGCGTGCCGCGGAAACTTCACGGAGGGCGTCCGCGTAATTGGTCATGTCCGTCATAATAACGAGAACATGCATGTTTTTTTCAAAAGCCAAGTATTCTCCGAGTGTCAGAGCCATGCGCGGCAACGTAACACGTTCCACAACCGGATCATCCGCTTTGTTGAGGAATACCGTGGTGCGACCCATGGTACCCGCTTTTTCAAACTCGTCAAAGAAGAATTCCGCCTCTTCGTGGGTTACGCCGATACCGGCGAAAATAACGGCAAAATCTTCATCTTCAGTCTGCATCTCGTTGTTCTCATCTATTTGAGCCATTTGCACCTGTCTGCTGATTTGGGCGGCGAGTTCGGAGTGCGGCAGACCGGAAGCGGAGAAAATCGGCAACTTCTGTCCGCGTACGAGCGTGGTGGAGACATCAATCGTAGAAATTCCCGTTTGTAAAAATTCATCGGGGACCAGCCGTTCTCCGGGGTTTATAGGATTGCCGTTGATATCTCGATGAGAATCAGGCATAATTTCCGGTCCTTCGTCGATCGGATTGCCAAAGCCATCAAACATGCGGCCGAGCATGGAATCACTTACGCCAAGCTTCATAGATTCTCCCGAAAAGGCAACTTGAGCGCTCTCGAGGTCCAGACCTTCCGGTGATTCGAACAGTTGAACAACGGCTCGCGTACCGTTTATTTCCAGGACACGACCCTTACGAATGTTACCGTCTCCGTCTTGGATTTCGCCGATTTCTTCGTAACCGACATTCTCCACGCCGTCTACGACCAAAAGCGGGCCGCGAATTTCTTGGATGTTCTTATGCCATGTCTTCATAATCCGATCTAATTATTTGGTCACTTTTGCAACTTCTTGTTGAATATCCGATACCACCGTTTTGACATCATCTACTTCCCCTTCTTGCTGATTTTGAATTTGGGTAATGCGATCTCGTACCCCGGTGTTGGTCAGTGTTTCAAGTTCGAGTTCCGGATCTTCGGTGAGAGCTTGCGCCGCCTCGCGATAGAACGTGATGATACCCTTGAGGAGCACGTACATTTTCGTTGTGGAGTTATATGTCTCAATGTCGTCAAAGGCGTCTTGTTGTAGATACATGTCTCGAAGATACTCGGCAACCTCCATGATCAGTCGGTCTTTCATTGAGAGTGCGTCCATACCAACCAATCGTACGATGTCCTGGAGTTGGTTTTCTTTTTGTAAAATACTCATAGCCTCTTGGCGGAGGGTACCCCAGTCTTGGTCGGTACGTTCTTCAAAATACGGCTCCACATTGGCGAGGTACTGAGAATAGCTGGTAAGCCAGTTGATGGCGGGAAAGTGCTTTTTGGCGGCCAAGCTTTCATCCAGCCCCCAGAAGGCTTTGGTCACTTTGAGCGTCGCCTGAGAAACGGGTTCGGAAAAGTCTCCGCCGGGTGGAGAAACCGCGGCAATGACCGAAACCGATCCGGTACGTTCGTCCGAACCTTGGCACGTAACCTGTCCCGCGCGTTCGTAGAAGGAGGCGATGCGGGAGCCGAGATAGGCGGGGTAACCGGCTTCTCCGGGCATTTCTTCCAGACGAGCGCTCATTTCCCGCATGGCTTCCGCCCAGCGCGAAGTGGAATCCGCCATCATAGCCACGTCGTAGCCCATGTCTCGGTAGTATTCCGCAATGGTAATACCGGTATATACCGAGGCTTCTCGCGCGGCGATCGGCATATTCGATGTGTTGGCAACCAAAATGGTCTTGTCCATCAAGGGCTTCCCGCTTTTGGTGTCTTCAAGTTCCGGGAATTCTCGGAGTGCGTCCGTGATTTCGTTCCCGCGTTCGCCGCATCCGACATACACGGTTACATCCGCATCCGACCACTTGGCAAGTTGTGTCTGAATGACGGTTTTGCCGGTACCGAAAGCACCCGGAGTAGCGGCGGTACCTCCTTTCGGAATAGGGAAAAAGGTATCGATAATGCGTTGTCCGGTATAAAGCGGTTCTTTAGGGATATGTTTTTTCTGTCGCGGGCGTCGGGTGCGGACCGGCCATTTTTGAATCATGGAGACTTCGGTGTCGTTGATGACTGCGATGGTGTCGGCCACGGTGTATGTCCCTTGGTAAATCCGATCCACCTTGCCTTCCACTCCCGGCGGAACCATGACTTGGTGGGTAATAATATCTGTCTCCGGCACTGTTCCGAGAATATCTCCGGGGACTACGGTGTCTCCTTCTTTGACTGCAGGTGTGAACTCCCATTGTTTTTGACGATCAAGCGCGTTTACTTCAATCCCGCGAGAGATGAATCCGGAATGTTCGCCGCGTCGTTTGGCTTCTTTGGCGATTTCGTAAAGCGGACGTTGCACTCCGTCAAATAGTTGACGCAGGAGTCCCGGGCCGAGTTCCACGCTGAGAGAGCGACCGGTTGAGGTGACGGGTTCGCCGACCTTGAGACCGCCCGTTTCTTCGTAAACCTGAATTGAAGCGGTATCTCCGTCCAGCTCGATAATTTCACCCATCAGGCCTTCCTTACCGACGTTAACCACTTCATAGATACTCGCTCCTTTCATATCGGTGGCGACGACAAGGGGACCTGAGACTTTGTAGATAGATCCGGTAATAGTTGTACTCATAGTCATATCATTATTCTTTCAGGAAATCGGGTTTCATGCCCACGGCACGTTCCACCAGAGCTTCCAGTGTGTTTGCCCCGGTTCCTTCTTCTTCGGGGAAAAAGATTAACGGAATGTCCAGACTGTAAAGCTTTGATTGAAGACCTTCGTCTATGTCAACTGCCTCACTTATGCAGATGAGTCCGACATTGTGGTCATCGGTTTTAAGTCTGTTGTAGAGATCATGAGGCGAATACTCATGTGTAGCATACACCGAAAAGCCCAATGTTTCAAACAGAGAGGCTATTTCGGGAGAGGTCATGGCAATGGCGATCTTTCCGGATTCCATAAATTAAGCGGTATAGTTTACGAGGCGTGCCTGCAATTCTTCGGCCGGGAGTCCGAATCGACGAGCGGCCAGAGCAAGTTTGACGTTGGAGATGAAGTGATAGACGATTTCCAAATATTGAACAATGCGCTCGGCATCCACCCCTTCGTATTTGGCGGAGTTAAGTGCGTGAATTTCGTTGTGAAGAAGGTGAGTTTCTACGGTTGTTTCCGAAAGATTCGCGGGGGCGATTTGCAGGAGATTTCCCAATTCACCAAGTATATCACCGAATTCCAATGTTTCTACGGGGAGACGATGAATGAGACGAGTATCTTTAATCAAATGCGGAGTGATTTGAGACTTGGTCTGTCCTCGTTTACCGCGGCGAATGGCCGTCATGGCATTGTGTCGATTAACCTCGGCGGTTATGACGCGAGTGAGGTAGGTCGAAGACAGAGCGTTTTCAATGGCAACAGTGAGGTAGGTTTCTTCCAAAATACTTAAAAACTCAAAAACATCCTCGCTTGCGGCTAATTTTGTGCTTTGCTTGCTGAGTTTATCTCTAAAGCGTTCCGGATGGTAACAGTGTCCAAGAGAAGAGAGGACCGTATCTTGCATGGAAGGACCGGAAAAGGAGTCTTGTCGCGCATAGACCATGTTTTCCAATGTGCGAAGATCCGCTTTTAACGTAATGTACCTATAAACGGCGCTCTTGGGGGGGAGTTCTTGGAGCGTTCGCGCGAACAGATTCTCGTAATATGTATTGAGTCCGCCAAAACTGGTATTTACTTCGGAGTTGGCCAGACTTTCAGAAACAAATGAGGGTAATCGGTCTTCAAATGTCTGGGACTCTGTGAATGACACAAAATCTTCATATGAAGGAAGTTGACTGAGATACCAGACGGTTTGTCCGGCGATGGTTGTGGTCGGAATATTAGTTGCCATATAACTCGGCGTTTATACGAGGAAGTGTTTGATCTTTAAGTTCATTGAGAAGTGTGTTGATGTCCAGTTCCTGTCGCTTGGCTACAGTTTCGGAAATTAGACGTCCCAAATCTTGGGGATCTGTTTTTTCGGAGATCCCGTAAGAAACGTCAGAAGGAAGTTTTTCAGCCAACTGATTGGCGTAAACTCCACTGACGGTTAAATATCCTTCTTCCGGTAGGGTTGAGAGAAACTCTTCAAGCCGTGAGGTAAACCAGGTATGTTCCAAAAGTTCGGGAACAAAAGAGACGTAAGCCTTGGTTACTTCGTGCTGAAGATTTGAGAGAGAACTAAATCGGATGTTACGTGAACGCGTGAACAGTTCTCGATTTACCCGAGTCTGAATTTCTTGTTCCACTTCGTATTCGTACGTTCGTTGAAGTTCGGCAAGTTTTTGCTCGTATTCCGTTTTTAGACGATTCAACTTACTCTGCTCTTCTTCCCGAACACGATTTTTTTCCGCTTCAATAGATGTCTCGAGATACGCTTCAAGTTTCATATCTCAATAGGTGTTATCCCGCGCCGTTAATAATGAGTAAGGACACGAGTAGTCCGAATACGGCGAATGTTTCAACAAGGACGGAAAGAACAATAACCTGTCCCACACGCGAAGAATCTTTTGCAATCATTTGAATTCCGCTGGAAAGGACTTTTCCTTGAAGAAGCCCGGAGAACAGCGCGGTAAATCCGATGGGGAGGCTGGCAAAGGCGTATACCCATCCGGTTTCTGTACTGATTTCCTCGGAACCGCCTCCCAAAAGACCGATGTTTATCAGAATGAGAAAGGCGGCAAGAAGACCGTAAACGGCCTGAGTACTCGGCAATGCGCTGAGAAGAAGTACATTTCCGAATTGGTTGCTGTCTTCAGCGGCGAGCCCGGCTCCGGTTTGTCCGGCGCGTGCCACACCGTAACTTGAGCCGATACCGGCGAGTACTGCGGCTAATGCCGCTCCGAATGTTGCTAACATGAGTCCTGTCATAGGTCGTAACGTTATACTTTATCCGTGATTATACTATATTTTCGACTTTTTTGGAAGGGGGTGAATTCTTCTCCGCCGCCTTCGAAGAATTGCTTAAAGAATTCGACAAAGTGAAGACGGCCGACATTTACGTATGTGCCCAAAACATTTAAGGCGATGTTAAAGAGGTGTCCTCCTACAAAAATGACAATCATAATAAGGTATCCAATCACGAGAGACAGACCTCCGTCGTCAACCAAAGGCGTACCCGCCAAAGCGGCCAATGTGCCGATAACTCGGGCAATAATAGCGGTGGCGAGGCCGATGGCAACCAAACGCAGATAGGAAAGCGTGTCTCCCAGATATCCGATCAAAGCCAGATAGATGTTGAAGAGTCCGTTTGCGATCTGTTTTAGGGGGCCGGCCACTTTGCGTCCACTGGCCAAAACCATGGCGATTCCATAAACGATGAGCAGTCCGACAAAGAACGGACGCGCCACCGAGAATATGACGGTAAGGACGATAAGAACAAGAAAGAGGGAAAAGGAGAGGTTATCAAGTAACGCTGCTTCTCGATCACCTTTTCCGTAAGCTTGCAGAGCTCCGAGGATGGTTCCTACAAACAGATGCACAAGTCCCAAACCAATTACAAATGTCAGGAATGGAAGAATGCCTTCCAGCGGGTTCATAATCTGAAGACTCTCAAGGAAAGAAATAACTCCGATGTTGACCAGAAATTCCATATGAGGCAAGGGGTCACTTCCGGTGGCTACGGTTTGCGGATTCATTCCAAACCAACTTCCGAAAAGAGCGCCTACGATCAATGTTGCCAAAGAGGCCCAAAATATAACCACACTGACTTTACGCACACTTTCTTTAATACGAGGAAGACGCATCAGGAAAATACTGGCGGCAAGCAAGACCAACGCATACCCCGCTTCGGAAAAACCAAGTCCGAACATGATGGTAAAGAAAATAGCTAATGTGGGAGTGGGGTCCAAGCTGTTTCCGCGTGGCAAGCCCATAATACGTGTAACTACCTCGAAATTACGAATAATGGGAGGATTGTCCATGATAACTTTAGCTTGTTCCGGGTTTCGGTCACATCGTATGATACGTGCTTTGGGGGTTATTTCGGAAACTGCTGTTTCAAGTTCGGTGAGACGTTCGGGGGCGACCCAGCCCAGGAGATGGTGTTCGCCGTCTTCACTCATGTGAAGAGAACGTTTACACTCTATGATCTGTTTTTGGGAAGTCAACAGGTCATATACCAATCGAAAGTCATGCAAAGATTCGGTATACCCTTTGAGTTCTTGATGTATTTGAGTAATCTCGTGAGAGAGAGAATCATATTCGCGCTTCAGCTCTTCATAGGTTTTGGCAAATGATTGATCGCGTTCCTCAGGAACGGATAAGACGCGGGCTTCCTCGGCTATCTGCGTTCGCACACTTGTCTCTTGCTCTTTGGAGGTGGCGACGATGTAGACTGTTTCTTCTTTGAGTCGCTTGATTTCTTCAATGACGATCTTGTCAAAACTGCTATAAAGGGTGTTTATAACGGTACTTGCTCGTTCATTGTGCACCTGAAGCGGAATGAATGACAGAAAGCGATATTCGGAAAGGATGGGAAGAGAAATATCCTTGAGAGGTTCCAATGTCGTTAACGTATCAGAAAGGGTGTTGCGTCGTTCATATGCTGTATGCAAACGGTCAATACGTGAGGAAACATCCTTGACCGTAGCGATAATTTCCTCTTTGTGATTTGCAGTACGTTCCGAAGTTTGAGGAGTTACACGGACGCGGGGGTCTTTTAGTGCTTGGAGTTTCCCGTCATTCGCAGTATATGTTTGAAGTGTGGAGATAACCTGTTCCAAGGTTTGTATCTCGGATGAAAGCGCTTCTACCGTATGCTGATCTTCTGTAGAGATGTCTATGGCTTGAGAACCGGGGATAATCTCCACAATTTCACGATCTTGCAATACTTCCAAGAGGGGCTGTTCAAACTCTCTTGGGATATTGATTCTCACTTTTTCACATGCGTATACACCCATTATGTCTCGGTTATCGTGTCTCGTATAATTTTGTGGATGTGGGATTCATTGATTGATTTTGGTTGCTTTTGCTCTTCGGATGAAGTGTCTTGAACTCGCTTGGAAACTTCTGAGGCAATGATATCCTCTTTTTGGTTTAATTGATTTTGGAGCTGAGAAATTCGGTCTTCGTACTCTGAAACAAGCTCCTCACGTTTAACCTGATACTCCGCTTTTAGTTGGCGAATTTCTTCATCGAATGCATTCTCTCGATCTATAAGGGATTGAATTTGACTCATAGAGTGATTTTCTATACGCCTCAATTATAAAGGGAGTTTGGTCTTTTGTCAATTTACTTCGGGGAAAGGATTTGGTTAGATCTTGCTATTAAATAATCTATCATTTTTGGAATCTGTGAGAAAATCCTTCGCAATGTGTCTGTTAATGAAGATCTCAGACGATCCTTGTCGGAAAAAGGTGAGAGTGGCAAAATTGAGGGGAGATATTCTCTAGAGGTCATCTTAAAAATATTCTTTCGGAATATTTATCACACGCATATGAAGGAGACAGAGCGTATGAACGAATTTTGGGTATGGGTAGGCCGTAGGCGTTAATGGCAGTGAATACGTCTCTGTCGCCTTCATAGAATTTCACCTTAAATAATTTGAGATGGTCTCTAGTACAGTCATGGGATATTCTGTCATTGTCTTGATTTTTGCTTTGACCGGTACTCTGTACGGTATTTAAAATTCTTTTAAGCAACCTATGAACACAGATGAACTTCAGACAATCCTTACCGCTCATAATATTCGACCGTTACCTTCTTTGTCCCAAAATTTTTTATTAGATGAAGAAATGCGAGATCGAATTGTTGCGGCGGGACTTACTCCGGATAGTTCTCATGCGGTGGAAATCGGTGGAGGTGTGGGAGTGCTTACCGAGGCTTTGCTTGAACGGTTTGAGAACGTGACTGTATACGAAGTGGATAAAACGCTTTCTCAAATTTTGCGGGAGCGTTTTTATCGAGCATTTGCCCTTGATATCCGTCACAAAGATATTCTTGAAGCGAGTGATGACTTTGACTCATTGGTGGCTTCATATGTGGTGATTGCCAATATCCCGTACCATATCACCAATCGATTGGTCAGATTTCTACTTGCGAGAAAGAATGCGCCGATTCGCATGATTCTGTTGGTTCAGCAAGAGGTGGCCGAGCGGCTGACATTCGTTTCGCAAGAATGGTCGCTGTTTCGATTAAGTGTAGATTTTTATGCGGATGTAGAGTATCTGTTTAAAGTTCCCAAAGACCGTTTTTATCCTCAACCGGAAGTGGATTCGGCGGTGGTGGTTTTTACTCCTCATGAGAAGTTTAGTGATAAGGACCGAGAAGCGATATTGGATCTTGCGGGGTATGCCTTCCGTCAGAAACGTAAGAAGGTCAGAACATCGTTTTCCAAACAACTGGACCTCTCTTCTGATGAGATTGACATGGCTTTGCGGATGTGTGATCTGAGTATAAACGTGAGACCGCAAGAGCTTTCCCCGGAGAATTGGTGTTGCTTGTGGGAACAGCTGTATGGGGGTGATGATTCGTGATTGAGAATTTAGCGTTTTGAGGACACATACATTCACAACCGTATATCCACTGTATATCTACCGTATCCGCTACCGTATATCTTCTATTCTAGAAGCCATCTCAAAAATATTCTTTCATCCCCTCTATTATACCCATATGAAGGCGGCAGAGCGTATGAACGAATTTTGGGTATGGTGGGTCGTAGGCATTAAATGCCAGTGAATACGTCTCTGTCGCCTTCATATACTTCCATCTTCAATAATTTTGAGAGGATCTCTAAATATCAAATACCCATATTATTTTTACATTAAAAAATGTCTCTGATAAACTAAGAATAGTATGAAAAACGAAGAAACAAAAAATAGCTCGAAGAACAGTACGCAAAAGTATCTGGAAATTGATACGATTCAGGATAACGTGGTCGTACTTAAAGACGGCGGTTTGCGGGCAGTGTTGATGGCATCGTCAGTAAACTTTGATTTGAAGTCCACAGATGAGCAAGAGTCTATTATTCATGCGTATCAAAATTTCCTCAATTCTTTGGATTTTCCGGTTCAAATTCAAGTTAGCACTCGTCCTTTGAATATAGCCGGTTATCTTTCATATTTGCGTAAACTTCAAAAAACGCAACGCAACGAACTGTTACGAGTACAAGCCAAAGAATACATTCAGTTTCTTGAAGAACTAATTGATAACGCTGATATTGTTTCGAAAACCTTTTATATTGTAGTTCCGTACGATCCGGTTGCCGGAGAAGATAACGGTGTTTTTGACCAGATAACCTCAGCTTTGAATCCACGGTCGAAAGTACGGTATAGTAAGGAAGAATTTGAACAACACAAGACGCAGTTATGGCAGCGAGTCAATAATATCATGTACGGACTGAAGCGCGCGCGTGTGGACATGGTTCCATTGGAAACGCAAGAACTTATCGAGTTGTTTTATTCATATATGAATCCGGATTCCAAGCCTCGAGAGTCTCTTGATTCCATCCAAGATTTGGATATTACGTAACGTCTATGGCCCAAAAAAGCAAAAGCAAAATTCTCGAAGAGTCCGAGGTTGAATACGACGAACAGACACAGCAATACCTCAAAGGACAGAACAGTCTGCGGGACTTCATAGCGCCTGCCAGTCTGTTTATTGATCCGCGTTATGCTATGATTGGCTCGCAGTATACGCGTACGTTGTATGTTATGACGTATCCGCGGTACTTAACCGCCGGTTGGTTTGCTCCCATTATTTCGTTGGATTATTCCATGGATATTTCCATGTATCTGTATCCGATGGAGAGCAGCCGGATTTTAAAAGTTTTGGAGACACGCGTTACTCGCTTTAAAGCTCAGATTATGGCCAATCGAGAGAAGGGACGTACGCGTGATCCGATGCTTGAGACAGCTTACGAAGACGCGGAAAATCTGAGGGATAGTCTTTTGCAGGGGACGGAACGCTTTTTCCAAGTCGGAATTTACGTCACCGTTTACGCGGATAGCCATGAACAGCTTAATGAATATGTGGAGCAAATCGATAACATGCTTCAAAATAAAATGGTGTATTCCAAACCGTCTTTTTTCCAGTCCGAGCAAGCGTTTAAGACGTCTTTGCCGATGCTTAAAGATAAAATTCAGGTCGTGAATAACCTGAACACGTCTCCGCTTTCCACTACGTTTCCGTTTATTTCGTCTACTATTTCTTCCAACAAAGGAATTCTTTACGGGATTAATCGACATAATAACAGTCTGGTTTTGTTTGATCGATTTTCCATGGAAAACGCCAATGAAGTCATTTTTGGAAAGTCAGGCGCGGGAAAGAGCTATTTGGCGAAATTGGAAATTCTGAGAAATTTAATTCTGGGAATTACGATTTACGTTGTAGATCCCGAAGAAGAGTATTCGTATCTTACTGAAGCGGCGGGTGGTACATTTGTAAAAATTGCTCTTTCATCCGATCAGCATATCAATCCGTTTGATCTACCGGACCCGCAAGAGGATGAGGACCCTGAAGATTTATTGAGATCCACGATTGCGGAATTGATGAGTATGCTTAAATTGATGCTTGAAGGGAGAAATCGGGAAGATATCCTTACAGCGGAAGAAGAGTCAATTCTGGATCAAGCCCTCTACGAGACGTATGCCACAAAAGATATTGTTCCCGGACAGGATTACACCGGTAAAAATGTGCCTACCTTGTCGGATTTGCAAAGTGTTCTCGAGAATATGGAAGGAGGAGGAGACCTGGCCATTCGTCTTTCCAAGTATACCAGCGGCAGTTTCGCCGGATTTATAAACAAACGAACAAATATTCCGCTTGATAATCAGCTTATAGTTTTTAATACGCGAGACATGGAGCAGGAGTTGCAGCCGCTGGCGATGTTCCTTGTCACGCACCATATCTGGAAGCGTATTCGACGTGATCTGAAAAAACGCATTCTTATCGTAGACGAGGCCTGGGTGTTGATGAAAAATGAAGAGACAGCGCAGTTTATGTTTTCTATGGCGAAACGAGCTCGCAAGTATTATTTGGGGCTGACCACCATTACCCAAGATATTGAAGACTTTTTAGGGTCCGAATACGGACAGTCAATTTTGACGAACTCGTCCATTCAGCTTCTTTTGAAGCAATCGCCGGCGTCCATCGATCTTATTAAAGAAACGTTTTATTTGACGGAAGAAGAAAAGTATCTATTGTTGGAGTCCGATGTGGGAGAGGGGATTTTCTTTGCGGGGCGTAAACATGCGGCGATTAAGGTGGTCGCTTCGTATTCGGAAGATCAGATCATTACCTCCGATCCGGAAGAGCTTTTAGAGATTGAGCGCGCCAAAGAAGAGTATCAGCAAGATCAAAAACAGAACTCTGATGAAGGAGAAGAATTCTCTTTAAACCTGTAATTCGCTATGCTTAATCCGAAAATGACAAAAATTTTGATTGCTTGTTCCGGGTTTTTGTTCATGGCCTTGGGAGGGTTGATTATTTATAATGTGTTCTTTTTATCGTCTCCCGAAACAGATACGCAGGCCAGTGAACAAGAACAGTCATCCGAGCAAGGCGAACAAAAATCCAAATCACTGCCGATAACCGAAGTCGGAGCGCTGGGCCCGACGTTACTTACCGGAAATCGTCTGAAGTTTTATGAAGAACAAAGCGGGAATGTTGTTGCGGTCAACGGTGACGGTTCGAGTCGGAAGGTCTTGGACGATATTACTATTGAAGATTTGTCCGCGGTGCGTTGGGGGCCGAATAGTACTTGGGTTGCCACCCGGGCCGGAGATGTATTTTCGACATTTAACTATCAGACCGGAGAATCTCATACGTTTGATGCCAATGTAAATAACCTTCACTTTACGGGCAATAAGGTAGTTTATACGTATCAAACTTCAGATGGAGCGGATCTTTCGATTGCCAATCCCGATGGGGGGCAGTTTGAACAGCTGGTATCCCTCTCCACGAGTGAAGTGTCTGTGAATCCCATTCCGCAAACATTCAAAATTAGTTATGTTCTCAAGCCCAGCGCGTATCGAGCTTCCTCCTTAACGGTTATTTCTTCAACAACGAAAGAGAGTGAAACGTTACTTACCGATCAGTTCGGATTGCAGATATCTTGGGGCCCTGAGGGCAAGAAAGGGCTGGCCGCTTCTACGGTACAGAGGGGAGGTTCGGAAATGACCTTTTCCGTGATTGATCAGGAGGGCAATGTCAGTCAAACGTTCGGTACGGGCACTGTAGCGGATAAAATTGTCTGGCAAGACGCAAATACGGTGTATTTCACCAAACCCAAACTTTCCGAGGACGTGGTTATGCCTGATGACTATGTGAGCGGGAAACTCGGAGACTTTCGGGAGGCATTGTTCAAGCTGGATCTTGCCAAAGGGGAAGTTACTGAAATACATTCTGACATTGGTCAGGTCAACAGTACGAATTTGGTACTCAATGAAGCCGGAACTCGACTATATTTTCGGAATAAACGGGATGGGAAGTTGTATGGTGTGAGTATTTCAAAGTAGTGTTTAACTTTTGAGATACGCTCTATATGAATCGGTGTCCTTATATGTTGGACGGATTTCGAAAAGCGGTTTGATGAAGAAGTAACAGATACAGTACGAAAAAGAGAACGGCTAGATCATTTTTCCATACAGTGGTGTCCAAAAGGCCGTGGACATACATAGAAAGAAAGCCCAACGCCACGGTTACGTGTAGTATTTCCTCTTGGCGAAAAGATTTCCTTAGGAATCGAACTCCTTGAATGCCCATAATTACAAAGATGACAAATCCCAAAAGCCCGGTATGAAGCCATGTAGCCAGGTATACGTTATGCGGTTCGGGAACAAGCCATTCATGCGGAGGAAAATAGAGCTGTGGAACGGTGCCTTCATAGACTCGTTGAAAGTC
>JAHEOE010000031.1 GCA_018609785.1 Minisyncoccota bacterium
CGTAACGGTGAGGACGTTGTCTTCGACATTGATGTCTACGTCGGTTTCGTCAAATCCCGGCGCTTTAACGTTGACGACAACGTTGTGTTCGTCTTCGTACATATCGAGTTCGGTCTCGGTCGGTTGGAAACTCGAGAACGTCGTCGGCGTCGTGCTGAAGAAGTTGTCAAAGACGTTTTCCGGGTCGATGAGTGCAAGCGGTCGTCGTGTCATAAGCCAAATTCGTTAGTTTATAAAATGATTATTATTTCTATTGTCCAAACTTTCATTTTCCAGTGCACTTGTATTATACGCCGCTATGTGGATAACTGTCAATAGTCGTATGAAATAAGGTTTTATAAGGTCGGTTTTTAAAGTCCATATCAAAAGTAGAAGAACTCCTCCGTCTTCATAAGAAATAACCGACTTTTGAAATGACCTCTAGTATCTATATTTCATCTGTTTGCGGAATTCGCAAATCCCACTTGGTGACCAAGTCGTGCACTTCTGAGATCGTATTCATCTGAGATGTGTCCGTATTTGCGTTTTGCGCGTCCGGGGAAATGTAACTTTTAATAAGATAGGTTTCCATGCCCATGTCTACAGCCGGCTGATAGTCATATTTGATGCTGTCTCCGACCATGGTCGCGTTATCTATGGAAAGATTATGTTCGGCAAGCACGTTTCGCATAATCCGCGCTTTGCTTTCCACGTCCTTGTCCGGTGCGGCGTACCACGCTTCAAAGAACGGAAGAAGGTTGAAATACTCGAGTTTCTGTCGATGTTCTTCGCGAGCTTCGGCGTCCGGTTTGGGAGACATGGAAATTAAGATGAGCGTGAACCCATATGCGTAAAGCCCGGCAATCGTTTTGTACACATACGGACAGAGCTCCATATGGGGAAGATAATTGTCTTTGGTTTTCGGGTCAAAGTAGATCCAGTGCGTGACATCACTCCGTTTTGTTTGGGACGGGTACCATAACGTACCGTCTCCGTCTAAGAAAATAATGTGTTTCATATATACGTTAACTGTTTGAGGAAATATAAAAGGTATGCTACGCTAAGTATAGAAATTTGTAAACAATAAAGACAAAAATACATATGATTAGTCTCCAATTTTGCGGTGGCGCGCGTTCGGTAACCGGAGGAAACTACTTGATTGATAACGGACGCTCGAAGTTTTTATTGGAATGCGGTATGCAGCAAGGAAGCCCTGAGGACGAAAAAGCCAACTATGAAGACTTCCCGTATGATCCGTCCGTAATTGACTTCTTGATTGTTACTCATGCTCATATTGATCATATGGGGCGTGTTCCCAAGCTTGTCAAAGACGGGTTTGACGGACCTATCTATTCCACACCGCCCACCAAAGATATTTCTCGGATTGCCCTGGAGGACAGTGTTTCGATTATGAAAGAGGAGCATAGCGACAAGCCGCCGCTTTTTGAAATGGAGGATGTAAACGCGGCATTTGATCTGTGGGAAACCGTTCCGTATGAAGAAGTGATAGACATTGATGAAGATATTTCGTTTCGGCTAAGAGAGGCCGGACATATTCTTGGGTCGAGCATTATTGAAGTTTGGGTAACCGATCATGACGAAGAGCGTAAAAAAAAGATTGTGCTTTCCGGAGATATGGGAAACGTTCCGTCCGTTCTTCTGAAGCAATACGCGTACGTCGAGCAAGCGGATTATGTGTTGGTGGAGTCGGTTTACGGCGATCGGATTCATGAGGATAATTCCGAACGGACGGCTATTTTGAAGCAAGCTTTGCAAGACACGATCGATCGGAACGCCACGTTGCTTATTCCTACATTTGCCATTGAGCGGACGCAAGATCTTATTTACGAAATGAACAATCTTGTCACAAACAATGATGGCAGCGGGAAAAGTCTCGGGCGTGTCGGGGAAATTGATGTGTATTTGGATTCGCCGATGGCAATAGAGGTAACCAAAGTGTTTCGAAAATACGCAGAATATTTTAAAAAAGAGGTGTCTAAGCAAGCCGAACATGACAAACTATTTGATTTCCCGTTTTTTAACATGACGTCTTCGCGGGAAGAATCCATGCAAATCAATACCGCTCCCAATCCTAAAGTCATTATGGCCGGAGCGGGTATGTCCACAGGGGGACGGATTCTATATCATGAAGAGCGTTATCTGGAAGATTCTCAAAATCTTATTCTCTTTGTAGGGCATCAGGTTACGGGAACGACCGGATATGCCATCAAAGAAGGTACGAGCCCTATCTATATTCATGGCAGTCCGGTCAAAAATAATATTGAGAAGCGAGAGTTGGATGGGTACTCGGGGCACGCCGATCAGAGTATGTTATTGGAGTGGTTATCCGGATTTCAAACGGAGCCTCGAAAAGTGTTCGTTGTACAAGGAGAAGAAAACGCGAGTGAGGCGTTGGCTCATAAAGCGCGGCATATCTTAGGATATAAGACCTGTGTCCCCCGTCCCGGTGAAGTTGTAAGTTTATAATCTATGGAACGTCTTTTCAATCCGCGCAAGCTGGTTGTAGTGGGAGCTTCTCGCAACCCACGTAAAGTAGGGTCTTTGATTCTGCAAAATATTCTCGAAAGTGGGTATGAAGGAGAACTTACAGCGGTTAATCCTCATGAAGATACGATCATGGGCGTACCTGCAGTCAAAGACGTGTCTGTGATTGAGGGGCCGATTGATGTTGCAATTATTGCCATTCCGAATTCGGTAATTCCCGAAGTATTGGAAACATTGGGAAAGCGTCGGTGTAAATACGCTGTCGTAGTTGCGTCCGGGTATAGCGAGATTGGCAAAGAGGGAGAAAAACGAGAAGAAGAATTGGTTACAATTGCGCGTCGCTATAATATTACGTTGCTTGGTCCCAACTGTCTCGGGGTTATTAATATGTCTGCCGCCTCACACGCGTATAATGGCTCTTTCGCGCTTTCTCAACGAGTGAATGGATCAATCGGTCTTGTTTCTCAATCCGGAGCGTTGATTTCGTCCGCTTTGGATTATGGAGCGGAAACCGGATTTGGATTCAGTAAGGTTTTGAGTATCGGCAATCAGGCAGGAATTGATGTTTTGGATGCGGTTTCTTATCTGGAAGATGATAAGGCAACGAAAGCGATTGCTGTGTATGTAGAGGGGATAAAACGCGGCGAAGAACTAATGAAAGCGTTTCTGGAAGTGAGTAAACCGGTTATTCTTCTCAAGCCCGGAAGACATAATGCGGCTAAGAAGGCTATTTCGTCGCATACAGGGTCTTTGGCCGGTGAAGAACGGGTGATTCGAGAATTGTTTGAAGAAGTGAATGCCATCCAAGTGAATTCTTTGGAGGAAATGTTTGGAACAATGCATCTTTTGTCCATGCATCAACAGGTCTCTAAGCGTGATGTCGGTGTGGTTACAAACGCGGGAGGAGTCGGTGTGGTGGCTGTGGATACGCTTGCTGAATCCGGGTTGTCTTTGGCGACGTTAAAAAATAAAACAAAAGAGGAACTCCGGACTTTGCTTCCCGAAGCGGCCGCTGTAAACAATCCCGTGGATGTTTTGGGGGACGCGGGAGATGAAGAATATGCCGGTGCTGTGGAAACAGTCCTTGAAGAAGGGAATGTAGGGAGTCTTGTAGTGATCGTTACTCCTCAGATTATGACGCCGATAAAAAACATCGCCAAAGCGCTCAAACGGCTGGCCAAACAGTATCCGCATAAACCGATTATTCCGGTTTTTGTGGGCGGAGAAAGTGTGCAGCCTGCGTTTGAAATGTTAAGAGGGGTGTTACCGATGGTTCATACACCCGAGAATGGTATTTATGCTTTGGCGCGTCTGTATCATTATACGGAAAATCCGCCCAATAAAAAGTTGTGGTCTCAGCCTACTCGGTATATCAAAAAGCACAGTTTGGAGCGAGTGGGGAATTTAATTGCGGAACAAAGAACCGCCGGCGCCACGGCGCTTGACTTTGATACGATTTCCATTATCGGAGAAGAGTTTGATATTCCGTTTCCCAAATTTGATTACGTGGAGAATGAGCATCAACTCGGAGAAGTATGGAAGAAGTATCAAAAACCGGTAACGATGAAGGCGGTTGCTCCCGATATTTTACATCGTAGTGATGAAGGAAAGGTTGAGACCAATATTCTTAAACTTTCCGAAGCGCGGGAGTTTTATCAACGCGAAAAAGATCAGACAGTGATCATGCAGCAACAGATTATGGATGGCGTGGAAATGTTTGTGGGAGTGAAGACAGATCGGCAGTTCGGGAAGGTGTTGGTTGTCGGCCTGGGAGGAATTTATGCCGAAATTGTGAATGACACGGCTTTGGGGGTTTTACCGATTACCAAGCCGCGTATCTGGAAACTGTTGAAGCAAACCAAGAGCTATCAGGTGCTGAAAGGAGCGCGTGGTACCGTGTATAATACGCAATTTCTGGTTGATATCATCTATAACATTCATCTTTTTGCCATTTCTTTTGAAGAGATTGCGGAGATTGATGTTAATCCTCTTATTATTCAGAAGAACGGCGGGTATGTCGTTGATATGAAAGTTCTCGTAGCTAAATAAAGACGGAATTACACGTGTCATTTCCGTTCGATAGATTGCGTTGGTGAGAAAATCTGTGTTAGGATACGGATAATTGCGGGAGTGTATCTCAAATAAACAGACATACCATGTTTTCACTGTTTTCTAAAGATAAGTCCTTTGGGGTGGACGTCGGCACGCAGAGCGTGAAAATTGTTGAGCTTGAAAAAGACGACGATCAAATTCAATTGGCGAACTATGCCATTTGGTCCAATGATGTGGGAGAAGTGATTCAGGAGCAGGGGGAAAATACCATGTCTGCTTCTCAAATCTCGGATATTATTCAGAAGATGGCTTCCGAGGCGGATATGGATATGGATAAAGTGTATTTCGCGCTTCCCAGTTTTTTTACGTTTTCTTCCGTTATGACGGTGCCTGAAATGTCTGAAGAAGAACTTTCCGAAACTGTTCCGTTGCAAGCAAGAAAGCATGTTCCCGTTCCCATAGAGGAGGTACAGATTAACTGGATCAATCTCGGAAAACATGCGCGAGAAAACAAGCTTAATGTTCTTATTATTGCCATTCCCAACAATGTGGTTGCGAAGTATCAGAATATTGCGGATAATCTGGATGTGGATATTCAAGGGTTTGAATTGGATATTTTTTCGCGGTTGCGTTCTTTGAACTTACCGGCCAAGCATACGTGTATTGTGGATATCGGATCTCGGAGTACTTCGGTTAGTATGGTTGACGCGGAAGAAAATTTGCGTATGATTCGCGCGTTTGACGTAGGAGGGAATCATATAACCCGACGTCTTGCCAATGCTTTGGAGGTGTCTATGGAACGGGCAGAGTTAATGAAAATTGACAACGGTTTGAGTGGTGATCCGGGAGTGGCCAGTGTGATTGAAACGGTACTGGAGAAGTTCTTTCGTAAAGAGGTGGGTGAGATGGTGGAGGAGTATACTGATATGATGAATACTACGATAGAGCGAATCGAACTGGCGGGCGGGATATCTCAGATGAAAGGACTGAATGAGTTTGTGAAACAAACGATGGGAAAAATTTCTTCTCAAGAAACTATAGAAGTACAGGAAGCAAAACCTACGCAAAATGTGGAAGTCCCTGACCAATTATCTGAGATCTTTTACAAGGAAGTGTGGCAAGATGTCTCGTTGGCAATAGGTATTGCCCTTAGCAAATACGATGAAGTATGAAGGATGAGGAAATCCGGTTTGTCCCCGGAGGAAAAGCGGGATCGTCAACTTCCGGGGAAGAGAATTCAGGTGAGAAGCAAATAAAATCCGGTGCTCTTCTTCGAGATACGGGATTGGCAATTGCGTTTGTTGTGATGTATGCCGGGGGAATGTTGAGTGTTGAGTATGTGTATCTTTCGGATCCGATTCAATCCTTGGAGGAGCGGAAGCAAGCACTTCAAGATAAAGCGGCCGATATGCAACCGGAGACTGCGGATTTGTCTACGTTTTTGGCCACGGCCGGTAATCTTGCTCAAACTCACACCAATGTTGCCGAACGTCTGCAAATTTTACGTAATCAATCGGACATTCAGATTGATCCTGAAACAGTTAGCTATGTTGCCGAGAGTAAAACACTAACGGTAGAAGCGCAAGCCGAAGATGTGGAAGCTATTACGCGTCAACTGCAAGCCTTCCGTGAAAAACAGAATATCAACCGGGCTGATTACGGCGATGTGAAGCGTACAGAGTCGGGAAATCAGCGATTTACATTGACAGTTGTATTTCAGTAACCGAAACCAGAGGTTATGTCAAAAACACGAATTCTAATGATTATTGTTACGGTGGGTGTTGTTCATATGGTGTCCGGTATGTTTATGGATCGGTTTGAGCAAAAAGTGGAAATACGCCGTAAATTGGAAAAGGATGTCGCCATGCTGTCCGTTTACGCAAACAACGAGCAGGTTCGGCAAAACGCGGGGGAGATGTTTTCTTGGTTCCCCTCTCAACTGGAATCTCTTCAACAGAGACCGCGATTTTATGATGTGGCGGACAGGACAGGCGTGGAAGTTCTGTCTTTAGAGCAAGGAATCTCTTCAAACGGAGCCATTCCCGCCATCTCCGTGGAAAGTTCCGAAAAGCAGTCCGCTTCGGAAAGCGCTCGGTTCACTCGTCAAGTAAATACGCTTGCGTTTTCTCTTTCGATTGAAGGAGAGTTTGAAAACCATCTTGCGTTTTTACGTGAACTGTATAATACTCCACCATTTACAGAGGTGGTCAGTGTATCATTTGATTCTCCTCAAGGAACAACGGATCGGGAAATCCGGGAAGAAGTAATTGTGAGTACGGTTGATGTTGTATTATACTATCAGAAGTAGAACAGATGTATGAAACAGATGCTCAATATTCTTTATTCGTATAGAAGGGGTTTTCTTCTTATTTGTTTGGTTGGTGTTGTGGTATTTTATGTGTATCGTGCTATGAATATTATTTTTAGTGCCGATTTTTCGGCAGAGGACGTTGAGAGTCAGACTGAAGAGTACATCTCTCTTATTCTCGAACAGATAGAATAACTTATATGAATTATTTGGATCTTATCCCCATACTTCAAGAAAAATATCCCGATCGATTTGAGGGGTTTGAAGAGGTGGAACCCGAAACGAATGAAAATGCTCGGGAATACTTGGAAGCGATTTTTTCTCCCAAAGAGATTGTTCAGGAGTATGCCGAACAAGAGGGACTTCCGTTTGTTGATCTGGAGTCCATCAATTATGACCGGAATCTGTATTTCGAATACCCGGAGAAATCCATGCTCATGTATAAATTCTTCCCGTTTGAGGAAGATGGGAATACCGTGCATGTGGCTATGGCGGATCCTGAAAGTCATACGGCTCGTCAGGCTCTCAAGTTCATGTTTCGTAATAAAGAGGAAGATTATAAAATTTTTGTCGCAACCGAACAGGCAATTGTAGAGGTGTTAAAGTCCGTAAAAAGTATTTCGTACGATGTTTTGGAAGGACTGGGACAGGAAGAAGAGTCGGAAGACAAGATGGAAGAAGAAGAGGAAGATGAAAAGCGAGGGTATCAGCTGGAAAATGCGTCCGCTTCCAAAATTGTCTCGGTTATTTTAAAAAACGCCATTGACGGCGGCGCGTCCGATATTCATATCGAAGGGCAAGAAGAAAATGTACGAGTCAGATTTCGTGTAGATGGAATTCTTCATACGAGTCTTATTTTACCCAAAAACGTACAAGACTCCGTGGTAGCTCGCATCAAAATTCTCTCGGATATGAAAATCGATGAGCATCGTCGACCGCAGGACGGGCGGTTCAAAATTATTCATGACGGGCATAAAATCGACTTTCGTGTGTCCACTCTTCCCACGGTATACGGAGAAAAGGTTGTGGCGCGTATTTTGGATACGTCGCAGGGAGTTTTGTCTTTGTCCGAACTCGGGTTTCGGGGTCCGAAAGCCAAGTATGTCAGACAGTCCATTGAAGCGCCCTATGGCATTACCTTGGTAACCGGTCCCACCGGCTCGGGAAAGTCCACTACGCTGTATACGCTCCTCTCTATGGTGAAAAGTGAAGAGGTGAACATTATCACGTTGGAAGATCCGGTTGAATATTATCTGTCCGGGATTAGTCAGTCTCAAGTGCAGGCGGAAATCGGATACACGTTTGCGTCCGGGTTACGGTCCATTTTGCGACAAGACCCGGATATTTTGATGGTTGGTGAGATTCGAGACGGAGAAACGGCGGGATTAGCCGTACAGGCGGCTTTGACGGGACATCTTGTCTTTTCCACGTTACATACCAACAGTTCGGTGGGGGCGGTCCCTCGGCTTATTGATATGAATGTAGAACCCTTTTTGCTGTCCGCTTCTATTAATCTGGTAATTGCGCAGCGTTTGGTACGGACCTTGTGTGATGACTGTAAAACAGAGGTTAAAATAGGGGAGGAACGGTATCAGTATATTAAAGACACGTTGGAACGGTTAAGTGATGAATTAGTTGAAGAGTTATATGACGGGGATTATGCAACGTTGTATGAGCCGGAAGGGTGTGAAAAGTGCAGTGATGGCTACAAAGGACGATTGGCGATTTTTGAAGCGTTGTACTTTGACGAAACCATGCGCGCGAATATTGAAGGTGGGTTTAATGAAGACGAATTCAAGAAGTATATTTACGAGAATGACTTTATGACTCTGAAGCAGGACGGAATTATCAAAGTTTTGCACGGTGAAACTTCACTCGAAGAACTGATGCGTCAGATCGATGCGTAGAAGGGATTTGTCCACATTGGTGTGTTTGGTGAGAAGTGCTATACTAAAAAAAGGTAACATATATGTATGGGAAACCACATTTTAATGGTAGAAGATGATACGTTTATCACGCAGATGTATTCCACCAAGTTGGAAGGAGAAGGTTTCGAGGTTGATGTCTGTCCGAATGCCGAAAAGGGGATAAAGATTGCTCGCAAATATCACAGCGATCTCGATCTGATTTTGCTTGATATTATTTTGCCCGGAAAAAACGGGATTGAAATGCTTGAAGAAATAATGGGAGATGAGCAACTGAAAGACATTCCCGTGGTTATTCTTAGTAATTTGGCTTCTCAAAATGATGTCGAGAAGTGTCTTGATATGGGAGCGGCTGATTATATTGTGAAATCCAATTATACGCCCGACGAAATCAGCCGATTGATCAAAAAGTACGTATAACTCGAAAAATATGCGAATGAATTTAAAAACACTTGCTCAGGAGGTTATTAAATATGACGCTTCCGATCTTCATCTGAAAGTGGGGAGTCCGCCGATTGCTCGAGTGGATGGAGATCTTGTGTATATGGAGCAACTGGATCCGTTGCGACGTAAAGATATAGAGGAATTTTTGCAGTTAATGGCGGGAGAAAATGAGGTAGAAAAAGTGAAGTCCGGGGTAGAGTCCGATTTTGCGTATAGTTTTTCCGATAAGTTGCGTTTTCGTGTAAACGCATTTCTTACTCGGGGCGAAATTGCTATTGTCATGCGATATCTCCCCTCCAATATTTGGAGTGTCGAAGAACTCAATCTCCCTTCCGTCCTTCATAAATTTACCGAATATTTGCAAGGGTTTGTGTTGGTTACGGGGCCCGTGGGATCGGGGAAGTCAACCACCTTGGCGTCTTTGGTTGACGAAGTCAATGCCGAGAGGCAAGAAAATATTATTACGATTGAAGATCCGGTGGAATTTATTCACACGCCCAAGCAATGTTCCATTTCTCAGCGTGAAGTCGGTAGTGATACACAGACATTCGCCAGCGGATTGACCTCCGCGTTTCGTGAGGACGTAGACGTTCTTTTGGTAGGGGAGATGCGAGATTTTGAGACGATGCGAACCGCCGTAACCGCGGCAGAAACCGGGCATCTGGTCTTCTCCACGCTTCACACCAACAGCGCGTCTCAGTCCATTAATCGTATTATCGATACCTACCCTGCACGACAGCAAGCACAAGTGCGAGCTCAGCTTGCTCAGTCGCTTAAGGCAATTGTTGCGCAACGTCTGATCCCGCGTGTGGACGGCGGACGAGTTCCGGCGGTGGAAATTTTGATTGTGAATCAGGCGGTCGGTAGGTTGATCAGAGAAGATAAAATTTATCAGATTGATACCATTATTGAAACGCACTCGCGGTATGGCATGGTAACGATGAGTCATTCACTTCAGCAGTTGGTGGAAGCCGGTACGGTGGACTATGAGACAGCTCTGCGATACGCTCCCGACTCCGAAGCATTGCGACGTCTGCTTTCAGACAAGGAATAATATCTCCTCCCATATGGCGAAGTTTACATATAAAATAAAAACAAATGAAGGAAAAACCAAAGAAGGCGAGATTGAGGCGTTTAGTAAAGATTTGGCGTTGGATACCCTTCAGAAACAGGAAGGAACGGTTATCTCTCTGACGAAACGGGGAGATGATTCGGGATTTTCGTTCAATATGAATCTGGATTTCCTGCGAGGTGTGAGTGATAAAGATTTGGTTGTGTTTTCCCGTCTTATGTCAGTGCTTTTAAACGTACAGATGCCCTTGATTGAGGCGTTGTCCGTTCTTCAAAGGCAAACCGACAATCCGTACTTTCAGAAAGTGATCGGGCAAATTGTCGAGGATATCAGGCAAGGAAGTCTTCTTTCCGAAGCCATGCAAAAACATACGGATGTCTTTCCGCGGTTGTATATTGCCATTGTCAAATCCGGAGAAGCGTCAGGAACCTTGGAAGAATCCTTGACCTATATGGCGGAGTATCTGGAAGAGCAAAATGATTTGAATCAGAAGGTAAAAAGCGCGATGACCTATCCGGCGGTGGTTGTCGCGGTGTTTATTTTGATTGCTCTGGGTATTGCGTTCTTTATTTTGCCCCAATTGGTCAGCGTTTTACGTGATCTGACGGACGGGGAAGAACTGCCGTTGGCGACGCGAGTTATTATTGCGATTTCCGATTTCTTACAGGCCTATAAATGGCAGGTTCCGCTTGCGATGCTGGGAGTTGTCGGCGGTTTTGTATATTTTTTTCGGACCGAGGTGGGGAAGCGTACGTGGGATGTGTGGCAATTCCGTATTCCCTTACTCTCGGACATGTTCCGGAAGACCTATACCGCTCGGTTTTCTCAAAACATGGCCAGTATGCTTGACGGAGGAATTCCGTTGTTAACCGCCATGAGTATCAGTGGAAATGTTGTGGGAAATAGTGTCTTCAGACAATTGATAGAAGATGCTATTGAAAAGGTGAAGAGCGGGGGCAGTATGTCGGAGGTCTTTTTGGAGAGTGATAATTTTCCCAGTCTCGCCGCTCAGATGATCAAGGTGGGAGAAGAGAGCGGAAACACCGCGCAAGTACTGGAGACCATTGCTCGATTTTACAAAAAGGAGGTGGAAAATACGGTGGAGCGTCTGACCACTTTAATTGAGCCAATAATGATTATTATCATCGGAATTGGTGTGGCCGGCTTTATTGGAGCGGTGTTTATGCCCATTTACGATGTTGTGGGGAACTTGGGGTATTAGGTTATCCACATATATACATATTGACCGTATAGCCGGATGTATGCGAGAGTTAAAAGTGTAGAGGTAATAAATAAACTCTTATGATGAAAAAATATAGAAAAGGGGGATTCACGACCATCGAACTGTTGGTTGTCATCGCCGTAATCGCGGTTTTGGCGGCCGGAGTAATCGCCGCGGCCAACCGTATGCGGAACCAGGCGCAAGATCAACAAGCACGCTCTTTGCTTAACGAAGTAGCTTCGGTACAAGAACAGATTGCTTCGGAAAGTGCCGGAAACTATACTGATGATACGTCTGATACAAGGATTCAAAATATTCTGACAGATATGCAAGAGAAAGTTGATTCTAGTTTAACTATCACGATGTATACCGGACCTAATAATCAAAC
>JAHEOE010000032.1 GCA_018609785.1 Minisyncoccota bacterium
ACTCCCTGCCCCGCTTTACCACCGATCTTAAAGACGAACGAGTCTTGATTCATACTGTCAGTTTAGTCTGTTTTCTATTATTGTATATATTGTAGCATGGGAGGGAGTACGGGCCAAAATTTTCATAGGTTCCTTGAAGTGTGAAGTCGGAAGTCAGAAGTGCGATCAAATCAGGCTTCTAACTTCTCTTAAGCCACATCTGCGGAAGCGGAGGGATTCGAACCCCCGGTACCCGTAAAGGTACAGCGGTTTTCAAGACCGCCCCGTTCGACCGCTCCGGCACGCTTCCGTTCTCTCTCAGTTCTCCCAGTATAAGCAATACAACCGGTGTATGTAAAGCTCCGGAGGTATTTCAAAAAAGGAGCGCACATTGTGTTTCAATACTTTGAGATGATCTCCCCATCCTACTTGTACACAACTGTATATCCAAAGTATCCGCTACAGTATGTCGCTCCGTAAAGAGTATATACCAGCCATCCTCATTACTCGCCACGTACCGACAAATTCTTAATAATCTCTTTTGCCTGTCTCACATCTTCGGCAATCCAGGCTTGCAAATCCGAGACATCTCCTTCGGTATATTCCTCACGCAGATACGTTATCAAATCTATACTCATCCGTCTTCCATACAGACTCTCTTCTTTCGGGAAATCCATAATATACACTTCCACAATCGAAGTCTCGCGTTCTTCAACCACCGGGTTATACCCAATATTCAAAACGCCGTAATAGGCTTGATTATACCCCTCGATCGATACACGTCCGACATATACCCCCCGCTTCGGTAAAAACTTTCGCACGGGAAGTTCAAGATTGGCAGTGGGATACCCAATCCGACGTCCGAACCCTTTCCCGACACTCACCGTCCCTTGTAATTGATATCTTCGTCCCAATTGCCACGCCGCGTCCTCAACTCTGCCCGCTCCGAGGAGATCTTTAACTTTCTGTGAACTTATTTTCGTTTCTCCGTCAGACAACATCATCTGACTCTGCTCCTTCACAGTTATACCGGACGCTTCTCCGAGCGCTTTTAAGGTTGCCACGTCACCTTTCCTCCTCGCGCCGAACCGATGATCTTTCCCCACGATTATCATCCGCGGATTAATCCACGGAAATACGTACTCTTCATAGAATGCTTGCGGATCCGTCTTCTGTATTTCTACGCTAAAAGGCATATAGGCCAGTACATCCACTCCCCGGTTCTCAAGTAAGGACTGCTGTTCCTCGGGCGGAGTCAACAGCGGATACAACGTATCTGTAAGCACCTCTCGCGGATGCGGCCAAAAGGTGAGTACTACCAACGCCCCCCCGAAATATCGAGCCTTCTCTTTAGCCTCCTCCAATAAGACACGATGTCCGCGATGTACACCATCGAAATTTCCAACCGTCATTACACGTACACAAGATCCGTCAATTCGCTCCGGATACCGATACACACGCATATCTTTTCACGTTAGACCGAAAAGTCACCCACCAAATTGTAAATTGGCATAAGAATAGCCAAAGCCAAAAAGACAACAATTGCCCAGACCACAATCAGAAGAAACGGCTCGATTAACTTCCCCATGTTATTGGCAATCCGCTCGGTCTTTTCTTCGTATCGTTCTCCGATATCTTCCATAACACCGGGAAGCTGTCCGGAACTCTCTCCCGCGGCAATCAGTTCCTGCACGGTATACGGAAACATATTTTTGATTTGGGAAGCATGCTCCTCAAACGTATAATGAAGACTGTATCCTTCCGAAACATTTGCTCCCAACTTCCGAATAAACCGTTTATACATATAATATTCCTGAACTTCTTCCAGAGTTTCTATGGATTGCGTAACCGGCAGTCCGGAAGAGAGAAGCATGGAAAGATTGAACGCAAAACGCGAGACTTCCGTGTACATGATCAGGTTATGAATGATGGGCAGATGAAACAAAATCCACTGCCCGATCCCTTTAGTCGGAGGAAAGAAAAACAAAAAGTAGCCAATAATAAGCAATCCGACTACCAACGCCGGCACAATATAAACTCCGTATGAAGACATAATATCTCCCGCCGCAAGAAGCCAGCGCGTAATTACCGGTAAGTCTGCGTTAAGACTGTCAAACACTTTACCGAGTCTCGGTAACACGAACCAGGTTAATCCCACAGTTACAATTAAAGCCATACCTAAAATAAACGCAGGATAAAACATGGCCGACCGAAGCTGAGACCGATGCTTCTGCTCTTTTTTAAGCGTCTCCACCGCATCTTCCAACTTTTCTCCCAAATTACCGCTTTTTTCACCGATACGCACTAACGAAATAACGTAAGGCGGAACAAAATTATTGCGATCCAAAGCCTTCCACAAAGATTTCCCATCTTCCACATCATCCGTAATCCCCGCGAGCTGTTTGCGGACACTTTTGTTCTGAGCGTTTTTTTGAAGACTGCGTAACGTACTGCGAATACCCATTCCCGACTGTAACAAAATCGCCATATTCTCCAACGAAGACTGTTTTTTGTCCGTAATGCGGGACTTAAACCGAGCAAAAATCCCTTTTTTCTCCTGAGTTTCCGCTTGCTCTTGTCTTTCTCGAGGAATGGATTCGGCCTCTTGTGACATATATTACTCGTAATATCCTTTTTCTTGGGGCGAAGGAGCGACACGTTGAACTTCTTCAAGCGTGGTTTCTCCTAATTGCACTTTTTCGAGACCGTGCTCAAACATGATCATAAATCCTTCTTCACGCGCAGCCTGTCCGATTTGCGCAGCAGTGGGAGCGGTCATGATTAACTCACGCATTTTCGAGGTAATACTGATCATTTCGAAAATACCGGTCCGCCCTTGATAGCCGGTTCCTTCACAGCTGGGACATCCCTTCCCATAGTAAAGTGTTATCTCTCCCTCTTCAAATTGCGGTGTCTCATATCCAAGTTTATCCACAAGTTCGGCGTACGAAATGGTATAAGCCGCTTTGCAACTCGTACATATGGTACGTACCAAGCGTTGGGCAATAACCAGCTCCAATGTAGAAGACACCAAAAACGGATCCACATTATTATTGAGCAGGCGAGGAACCGTGCTTTCCGCGTCATTGGCGTGAATAGTGGAGAAAAGCAGATGCCCCGTAAGCGCCGCGTTGACCGAAATTTGCGCGGTAT
>JAHEOE010000033.1 GCA_018609785.1 Minisyncoccota bacterium
CTGCACATTAAAGCTGAAGCGTCCCGGTTTATAGCCTCGCGCTTTGGCCTCTTGGGTTTGCGAAAAGAGCTCGCGAATATGCGTAAACACGCCCGTATAGGTGGCGGGGTTGGAGCGTGGTGTGCGTCCGATGGGCGACTGATCGATATTGACGAGTTTGTCTATCTGACTGAGGCCGGTAATGTCTTTGTGCTTGCCGGGCACATCACGGGAATTATTGAGCCGTCTGCTCACAGCGCGGCGGAAAATGGTCTCCACCAAGGTGCTTTTGCCGGACCCCGAAACTCCGGTCACGCAAAGGAACTTGCCCAACGGAATATCGACATCAATGTTATTAAGATTGTGTTCGGCCGCGCCTTTGATGGTAATTTTCTGGTTATGCCCTTTCCGGTACGTTTGCGGACTCTGAATCTTCTTGCGCCCGGACCGATACTCACCGGTTAACCCGCGTGACTCGGCGACTTCGGCGGGCGTGCCTTGGGCGACCACATTTCCACCCCCCTCACCGGCTTTGGGTCCGATATCAATCATATGGTTGGCTCGGTTGATGGTCTCTTCGTCGTGCTCCACAACCATAACGGTGTTGCCGCTATCTCGAAGACGCTCCAACGTACTGATCAGCTTGGTGTTGTCTCGCTGATGAAGTCCGATGGAGGGCTCATCGAGAATATAGAGTACCCCCACCAGACCGGAGCCGATCTGCGTGGCCAAGCGAATACGCTGGGCTTCCCCGCCCGAGAGGGTTCGCCCAGAACGATCCAGGGACAGATAATCGAGTCCCACGTCCAAAAGGAATCCGAGCCGGGCAATGATTTCTTTGAGAATGGGATTGGAAATGGTGAGCCCGTGTTCGTTGAAGTACTCGGAGTTACCGTAAATTTCTTTGCAGAACGCGTACAGATCTTCAATACTCATGTTCGTCAGTTCGGCGATACTGCGGTTGGCCACCTTCACCCACAGATACTCGCGTTTGAGCCGTTTACCGTTACAGGTAGGGCAAAGCACGCTTACCATGTACTGTTCCAACTCGGACCGGACGAAGTCGGAATCCGTCTCATGATACCGCTTCATCAGAATGGGAATCGCTCCTTCAAATGTCGTTTCCACGTCCTTGCCGAGGCTCGAGGGCACGGTGACGTGCGAATCCGTGTCATCTCCGTAGAGAATTTTCTGCACTTCGGCGTCGGTCATCTCTTGCACCGGTGTGTTGAGATCCAAGCCATGTTTTTCAGCAAACGCATCAAGCACCTTTTGGTACCACGCAAAGAGCTTCTTTTGGCGGGAAAACCGAAGCCACGGTCTGATGGCCCCCTGCTTGACGGAGAGTTTGGGATTGGGAATGACCAAATCGGGCGACATCTGGAGTTGCGTTCCCAAACCGTCACACGTCGGACAGGCGCCGTACGGACTATTAAACGAAAAGTTACGCGGTTCCAGTTCTTCCAAATTAAACCCGGTCTCGGAGGAGCCGTAGTGTTGACTGAGCGTCCGATCTTCAAACTCGTTCTTCATTTTGTCTTTCACTTCCGAAATCGTGAGATACCCGCCGGAAATGGAGACCGCCGTTTCCACCGAGTCCCTCACGCGTGCGCGATTGAACCCGCTGTCATCCAAGAGCCGATCAACGACCACTTCGATCGTATGGCGCTTTTTCTCATCAAGCGAAGTGCCCGCCAGATCATCCAACAAATAAACAACGCCGTCTATGCGAACCCGCATAAACCCTTGCTTGTCCAAATCATCAAGAACCTGCTTGTGCTCTCCTTTCCGATTGACAACGACGGGAGCCAAAAGATAAATCGGGACGTCACTGTTTTGGTATTGCAAAACAATGTTCACCATTTCTTCCACAGTCTGACTGGTGATGGGTTTACCGGTGTTTGGGTCATGAGGGATCCCCGCTCGCGCAAACAGCAGACGGAAATAATCGTAAATTTCGGTTATCGTTCCCACCGTGGAACGCGGATTTTTGGAAACGCTTTTTTGGTCAATGGAAATGGCCGGAGACAGCCCTTCGATCTTATCAACGTCGGGTTTTTCCATAATTCCGAGGAACTGACGGGCGTAGGCGGATAAGCTTTCTACATATCGTCGTTGACCTTCGGCGTAAATGGTATCAAACGCGAGAGAAGACTTCCCCGAACCGGATAATCCGGTAAAAACAACTAACTGATTGCGCGGAATATCAACATCGATGTTTTTGAGATTGTGGACACGCGAGCCGCGAATAACAATCGGATCGGAATCGCTCATGTGAATATTCTATCTTATGTATTCAAAGTTGAGATTATTATGCCATAGGAGCAATCATTAATCAATATGCGGTCTTTTTCAAACGCATTTTAAAAGTAATTTTTCCTTTTTAATCTTTTGTATCTACTCGGTATTCCGACACACAAAATTCTCACCTTGAACGATATCATTGGAACTTTGCGAGGCGCTCTCAGCATTTTGGGTAATATTGCTCGGTCCTTCAGTCACAAGCTCACCGGACTGAGATACAGTTTGAGCGTTCTGGGAATGCTCATTACACGCGTCACAATCGGTGAAGCTGTCTCCATCACCAATAAAACGCGCCATGTATCCGCTGTTGGCTTTCCCTCCGTAACTTTGACTATATCCGCCGGCAACATAATCTCCTTTTTGCGTCTGATATAAATCCGTAAAAACATCCATTGAATCTCCTCCCATGGTTTTCGTCCATTGTTCATTTCCCACAAATCCCAATTTCACCACATACCCATCTTTATCACTTCCGCCATAACTTTCACTGGCACCGGTTACTATAAATCCTTTATCATTCGTATCATCAATACCGGAAAACCTATCCGACGAATCTCCTCCCAATGTCTTTGACCATACAGTACGTCCGTTCAAATCCAATTTCATGACATAACCATCTTTATCACTTCCACCGTAGCTTTCACTATATCCGGTAACTATATAACACCTGTCTTCAAAAGGAACAACTGTGTTCGGATAACATTTTTCTCCTCTCGGGAACATGCCTCTGTTTTCTACATGCTTGACGCTCGAGAACGCATCCGCCGAATCTCCCCCTACCACTTGCGATCCCTGCTGATTTCCATCGGAACGCAACTTGACCAAATACCCGTCTTTATCATTTCCGCCATAGCTTCTGCTCTCACCCGCGAGAATATATCCTCCGTATTTTGTAACATCCACGCTCGCAAAACTATCTTCCGAGTCTCCGCCAAAGATTTTTGTCCAGTTTTCTTCCCCTGCCGAATTCAAATTCACCACATACCCATCTCTATCATTCTCTCCATAACTTTTACTGTATCCCACGGCTATATAATTTCCGTTATTTTGCTCTACATCTAAGAAAACATCCGTCGATCCTCCTCCCAAGGTTTTACTCCATTCTTCATTTCCTTCGGAATCCAACTTGACTGCGTACCCATCAAAAACATCATCATTCCCGTAACTTATACTTGACCCCACAGCAATATACCCGTCATCTTGAGTTTGAGCTATATCATAAAAAATATCTGTGGCATCACCGCCCAACGTTTTCTCCCAAACTTCTTCTCCCGCGGAATTCACTTTTGTTACATAGCCATCAGCATCCTTTCCTCCATAATTTTCACTCCATCCCGCGCTTACCGAACCGTTATCCTTCGTTTCCGCCACGCTTAAAAATGTATCATCATTTACATCACTCCCTCCCAAAGTACGTATAAAAGATTCGTCCGCGTCAGGAGGCGACGGAACCTCAGGCCCGTCATCAACAACCTCCATAGGAGAACCTTCTTCCAACGAAGCAACAAAATCATCGGTGACTTGATTTACATTGGCAAAATCAAACCCGCCGTTTAAGAACTGGTCAATTGTGTAAAACACACGCTTTTTTCCGTTTTCAACCAAATAAACGGAATTTTCATCGGCTATTAATGTTCTATCTCGAGGAAGTACCCGTTCACCGGTGGAAAAAACACTCATTTTTTCCGATGAAACACGCCTCGCGTCTCCGGAATCGAACCAACTCTCAAATGTAGTGAGACTGGGAAACGGACGTTTCCGGTCGTTTTGCACAAGATATATTCCAGTATTTTGAGAAAAAATAGGCGTCCCATTTACAATATAATTGGGATCGGTATAATTTTGCCCGTCCGGCAAATCATTAAGCACATTCGGTGACACTAAAATCCCGTCTCCAAACTCATAGACAGACGCCTCAACAATAGCAGGGCTCGGTATGTATCGTTTTCTCCCCTCCTCTATTAAATACGCTCTTTGATTTTCGGAATTCACCGCCAGTGTCCCTCCGCGAAGTTCAATTGGAGATCCGCTCTCAATAGCTTGAAAATCCGTATCGGAAATAGTCTGAACTTGTGAGAAATCATAATCATGAGACCGAAACACCTGCACGGAAGAGAACGGATGCTTTTTCTCTCCTTCCAAAAGATACACTCCTTGATTTTCCGTAGTTACTAAGGCTCCATCGGTTAAACGCACTCCATTGGACGCTTTGGGATATGCTTCAACACTTGATGGATTTATAAGAAAAACGACCATTACTAACAATAGCCATTTCCATACCCGGGATATATATTGGTTTTGCTTGTATAGCATGGTTTCACTGCTTTTATATATATTTTATCATAAATGTTCCAGAAGCCATCTCAAAATTCTTATACACAACCTATATCGAGGATTATGCCATATTGCTCAAAAGCATATTTTTGAGATGACTTCTAGAAAACCGTAACTACACCCAATCCGTATCAACATGGCTCTGAACTCGGGCTATAAGATATTCTATATAGTCACTTACTTCCTTATCCGTCAATGAACGATCTGACGCCCGATATTCCAAATGAAACGTTACATTTTTATAAGTGTCAGCTTCATAGACATCAACGAAAGTAATCCGCTCGCACAAATCGCTTCGATATTTCTTAAGGAGTTGATAAAGCTCTTCACTGCTCACTGTTGTGGCAACGGAGAGCGTAATGTCACGCTTAACGCTCGGATAAACAGATAAGGACTTAAATTGCCATGGCCGGAACTTCGCTACTTCATAAAGTCGAGACAGATTCAGTTCAACAATATGATCCTCCACTCGGTACGTACCAACCTCTGTCCCATCGTACCACCACGTAATAAGCCCGGACTCCGGTTGAGAAAGCGTAAGTGGTTCCACATCTATGTACCGATCTTGAAGAACTCGAATAATCCCCGCTCGCAGACACTGCAAATGACGCGCTTCTTCAGTTCCCTTGGAGAGCTCCATATACACGGTTAAATGTGTCTGCTCACCGGTAGTATAAAATACTTGCGCAATCTCAAACATCTGAAGCATATGTCCACGACCCGTGTTCTTCTCGACCGCGCGTCGCATTCCTTCACGCAACGAACCACGCATAAACGGTGTTTCTTCACTCACAGGATTTTGCAACCGAATCTCACCTTCACTCGCATACGGATACGTATGAAGCTCGTCATAACCCAATCCCTTAAGCGTATATCGCACGCCTTTGCAAAACTCAAAGAAGGAATTTCGTTCGGCCATAGTGGCCGCAAATGTAGTATCCGGCGTAATATGCTCATATCCGTACAAACGCGCGACTTCTTCGATTAAATCCTCAGGGGTTTTCAAATCCAACCGATACCATGGCGGTGTAACATCTAATAGATATTCTTGAATACGCGCTCCAGTATCAAGTCCCAAAAAACTTAATCCCACCCCCTGTCGCAAAAATTCTCGCGGACTGGTGTGCTCCTCAACCTGACACCCGATCTGTTCCAGATAGCCTCGAATATTTTCCGGCGCAATATCCACCCCCAAATACGAAGCCACGTACGCGGGTGACAAAGAAATTGCCTCATGGTCGGTAACTCTCTCACCATCATCAATATACCCGTTGATAAACAATTTCTGCTCTTTAACATGCCAAGAATACTCTTCCTTACCGGACGCGTCCCCTTCTTCAATTACAAGCTGCGCCATTTGCTCCAGATAATAGATAAACCGCCCAAGCCCGGTCTCAGCAAATTCTACAGGCAATCCTTTCTCAAACCGTTTAGAAGCATCGGTTAATTGATGCAGTCGCCGCGCGGTTCGCAAAATATGCCGCGGTTCAAAGCATGCGCTTTCCACCACGATACGATCCGTTTCATCATCGACTTTGGAGTTTTCACTTCCAAGAATCCCCGCCAAGGCAATAATTTTTTCTTCATCGCAAATAACAATATCTCCGGCTTTGAGTACCAATTCTTCTCCGCCCAGACCAATAAAATGCTCACCTTCTTCAGCCTGACGAACGGTAATTTGCGTACCACTTAACTTATCCGCGTCAAAAACATGAATCGGCTGTCCGACTTCTTCCATGACGTAATTGCCGAGAGCGACAAGCGGATGAGTATGTGTCGTATTGATATCTTTTCGAGGAGTTACCATCAAATTCGCCACACCTTCAGCTTCCAATGCCAAATAACGCTTACATATCGTTTCATCGCGAGAGATACTCATTTCATTGGTTTCTTCCGGAAAAGAAAGTTCGGGCTCCTGTAATGGCGTTCCGGTCAATGTGGCAATTTCTCGAGCGACACCATAGGCGGAAAACGCATCCGAAGCTCGAGGTCCGAGAGCCGTAGTATCAATCTCCAACTCGAAGTCCCCCTCTTCTATAACGTAACTCAACGGAGTACCGGGAAGCTCCTCAGTTTCTAACACCATAATGCCGGTACTGGTTTCCGCAAGCCCGAGCTCTTCTTC
>JAHEOE010000034.1 GCA_018609785.1 Minisyncoccota bacterium
CTTTGAGATATTTCTCGCGCAATAGGCCCGCCTGTTTGGGAGGAATCTCTAGCGTCCTTGCCGCCTTGCGTTTTCCCATGCGATAGTTGAAGGCGTGATTTGACCTTTTGCCCCAATAGCGCACGGATCGTTTTCCGTTTCCAATTGGAGAAGCAACTTGTTTTAGCAATTGATCATTTCCGTCCTCCTTAGCTTGTTCCCATTTCCGATGCCTCTCCAGCGCCTCCTCGTAGCTTATCTCGTGAACAAACCCGGCGGTTTTGCAGTGGATATCTTGTTCTTCCTTAAACGCCTTCATCATATTGTGATCGGGACCTAGGAAAGCCACAACTCTATTCTCAGCCTGCCCGAGGTCAACCTCATATCCCACGTAATCTTCATCAGGTTGTAGGTATTTACGGAAGCCATAAGGGAGATTCTGCATATTTCCTCCTGTATCGTGGATAGTCTGTGAGGAGGAAAACCTACCGAACCGTGTACCAACGACGTTGATTGAACCTCGCATCCGTTGGTCTTCATCCAGTGTGATATCAGCATAAGTCCCTTTCATCTTACGAACGGCACGAGCTTCTAGCACCAAACTTGCTTCCTCGTAACCCTTCGTCCCGGCTAGTTGTTTTAGAGCTTTTTCTCTCGTAGTGGGACGTCCGTTGTGCATATATGGTTTCTCCCCTCTGTGCTCGTAGAAGTACTCCTTGCACTGTTTTGGACTATTCGGATTCAACCTGCCGTAGTCGCCAGTGTAGGATTCTATTTCGTCAAGGAGTTCTTCATATCGCCTGTTCAATTCCTCACTCCATTCATCAAGCCCTTTTGTATCAGCCTTCACGCCCATTCTTGTCATGAAAACTGCGGGCTCTATCAACTTGCGCTGTCGGTTGTACGTTTTCCACCTTTTAGTTTTCCGAAGATCCCTTACCATATCCGGGAAGGCCTCAGTTAGAACTATCGAGTCTTTAGCGTTGTATTTCCAATAGCTCTTTCCAAGAGCCTTGGCGTGTTTCCCGTCGTCTTTGTAGTAAGGAATCTTGGTGTAGATTGAAGTAACGAAGTCAAGTCCTTTCGGAAAATCAGGCCACAGAATTGCGTGAGCTATCATTGTGTCCTGTATCTCCTTGGGAACAATCCCATAGCACTCGTTGAGGAAAGTTGTGTCGAAAACGGCGTTGTGAGCGATGGAAGCTGTGTTAGGAGATTCAAGAAGGCGAGCTATTTCTTGCCAGATTTCTAGCTCCTGCTCTTTCTTAAAGTATTCCTGTATTCCCGTAGAGGTCCCCTTCATGAATGGGATTGAAATGGCGCTCTTGTCTCCTTCCTTGGCGAAAGAAATGCAGGAAACCTCCTTGCCGCTCACCTCAATGTCGAAAGCGTGATGATCTCCTTGGTGGCAAGAACGGAGATAGGAAATGGATTCTTCAAAGCTAGGCTCGAGGATGTAGTTATAGTCAAGATCAGGAAGGTTCGGAGAAGTGCTTTCTTCTCGTGCTCTTTGTAGATCAAATTTAATCCAGAAGCGCCAGATGTACATCCTCAACGCAGCGGCGGGGTGCATTGTTGGGACTATTTTCTGTCCCTCTATGAGGCTTGATTCAATTATTGAACCTCGCCAATTGGAAATCTTAGAGTGTCCGGTGAGGGCTTCAAGCGCCTCTCCTCCAACCGCAACTACTACGTTTGGGTTCATGTCCTCTAGTTCTTTTTCCAAAAGCGAGAGGTAGCGCTCATACTTGTCCGGATTCTTGCCCTTCCACTTTGAGGTATTGTTTCCAGGCGTTTTCTCCTTCACGACGTTTGTGACATAGCAGCTTGAGCGCTGCAAGCCAACGCTTGACATCAGGCCCATCAGCAACTTTCCGCTCTTTCCGACGAAAGGCTTGCCTTTTGCAAGTTCTCGCTTTCCGGGAGCTTCTCCAACGATTGCAATGTTTGCGTCCTGAGGTCCGTCTCCGTGTACGAGGTTTGGCATCTTAAAGTTGCTGAATTGCTTTGGCAGTTTCTCCGATAATAGCCTTCGCGTCTTCGTCCGGAAGGTTCGTTACCCAATGAGCGCTGTGTGGATCGTCGCGAGTGACGAACATTACAACCAGCGCTGGGTCGGGATAGCCGTGCTTTTGGAACACCTCCTTTATATCTTTCGCAAGTGGAGTGAGATCGCCTTCGTCGCTAAGTCCTGTCGTTCCATCGTCTGTCATAGCCAAAGAGGTCTAGGTGAGTGAAGTCATTGTAGCGTCCTACTCCGCCGAAGTTATTAGCCTCTCCCCATCGGGCAAGAGCCTCGGCTGGTTCTGGGTCCTCGACCGCAACAACGTCGGCGGCAAGTCCAAAAAGGTGTTTGGAGTCTCTAGCCCCGCCTATTTTCGCGTTGAAACAATGCGTGCGAAATCCACTGTTTACGCGGATTGGGCCAAATTCCTCACGCGCGAGATGAAGCCACTTGACCAGCGTTGGATGGAGGAGGAGAATCTTCGTCCCATCGCTGCACTGGAACTCGCGCAGAGAAAAATACTCAGAGTAGCTGAGTTCGTCGGTTCCGATCCTAAAAACTCTAGCAGAGGTTTCCACACAACGGTTCGGAGGAGGGAGTTCTTCCACGGGATGAAGTGGTTTCTGATGAAGAAAACAACAGCGAAGATTGCTGCTACGAGAATCAGCATCTTGTGGATGCTGAAGTCCAGTTTGTTGTTTTTACTCATCGTCATAGCTGCCAAGCTCTCCATCCCAGACCTTGGACTCGAAGCTGTTTTTATACTTACCGTCGGCGTCGATGTCAATTCCAATCGTTTCCACTCCTACATTGTGTCCGGCCAAAATAGCCGCGCCAGAGCCACAAAAGCCGCTAAGAGCAGCATCGCCGCTAGAGCAAAAGGTTTTGAAAATATTCTCGTAAAGACTGATCGGCGCTTGGTTGTCATGGTATCGGGCGGAGTGCTTGACTCGCCTAACTGTGAAAATGTTCGAGCGTCCGCGTTGGTCTGCGGGGATTTTCGCTGCGCCTTTTCGTGCATACCAGAAATATTCGCTATCGTGTGCGAGGTTATACTTAGGATTCCTGCACCTACCGCTCAGGGTGTTCCATATAGCAGGGAGGTTTGGGAGGCGAAAGCCTGCCTCCTCTAGCCACGTTCGAGACCTCTCGCTATATTGTCCGCTCATCCAGAAGATAAGCCACGACTCAGGCTTTAGGAGCTTATAGGCACGGCGGGCCGTTTCTGTCATGAACTGGTCTACCTTGGACTCGTCAATGTCCGTGTAGACAGTGTTCGAGGGCGCTCGGCCAAAGGAGCCATC
>JAHEOE010000035.1 GCA_018609785.1 Minisyncoccota bacterium
AAATCGAGCAAACACGTCAACTAAGGTCTCAAGATTCTTATGAGGATAGGCATTTCCGACATACAAAAAATACCGATAGGGTGTTATAGAAGAGAATATATCTTTTTTTTCCGGATTTTGTTCTTCCGTACTATGGTGAAAACTCGAAATATCCAAACCGGCATAAATACGTTGAATTGCATTTGTTGAAACAGAAAAGCGATCAGCTATCGCCTGTTTCGTATATTCCGATGTGGCAATTATATGCTTACTTTTATAAACAGCATGAGCTAAAACGTTTTTGTACGCGGCATATTTGATGCCATACGTCAATCTGCTTCGAGTGGAGGCTTTCTGCGTGGGATAGTCCAACAAAATAAGGTCATGAATCGTAACCACAAAGGGCCGCCGATACAAAAGCGGTACATTAAAATGCAAAAAATGCATCAAATCCAAATTATATGAATGGAGAATTCGAGGAAAGCGAATCTGCTCTTCGACTCCATACCAAGGAATATCCGCCAAAATACGATGGAAATTGGACCTACTCGGTTGATATTTATCATAATTATACTTTCTCAAGAAAATATAATATTCATTTTCTCCATCAATCTGTTCCAAGCCTTTCAGTAACTTGTAGTTATGTCTTCCCAGCCCTTTACTCTCGGGACCTAGAAACCGAGCGTCCATCCCAATGCGCATAGAATGTTTTGTTATTCCGCACTACCTGCTTGCGTAATCTCTTGTTGAATTTTGGTAGGGACCTGTTGGTAATCACGGAACTGCATAGAAGAACTACCTCGGCCTTGCGTCATTGAACGAAGTGTGGTCACATATCCAAACATCTGAGCCAACGGAACTTGCGCGGTAATAACTTTCATTCCTTGCACGTCACTCATATCTTCTACAACCCCCCGACGTGAATTGATATCTCCGACCACATCTCCCATATAATCTTCCGGAATAACGACTTCCACATCCATAATCGGTTCCAAAAGAACGGGATTTGCTTGCTTTGCGGCCTCAGTGAGAGCCATCGATCCGGCAATTTTGAACGCGCCTTCATTCGAATCCACTTCGTGATAAGAGCCATCATAAACGGCAGCTTTCACTCCGATCATAGGATACCCGGCCACAACCCCTTTTTCCGTTGCTTCTCGAATTCCTTTTTCCACAGCCGGAATATATTCGGAAGGTACAACCCCTCCTCGAATTTCATTTTTGAATTCAAACTGATCTTCATCTTCCGCATCCTCTTTCTGTTCCAAAGGTTCAACTCGAAGCCATACATGACCATATTGTCCGCGACCTCCACTCTGCTTAATAAATTGCCCTTCCGCATTACTGGTAGCGGTAATCGTCTCCTTATAAGCAACTTGAGGTTGACCTCTATTCACTTCCACTCCGAATTCACGCTCCAACCGATCAACGAGAATATCCAAATGAAGTTCTCCCATACCAGAAATCAATGTATCACCGGTAGTCTCATCAGAAGCAACACGGAATGTCGGATCTTCTTTTGCCAACCGCTGAATAGCCGTACTCATTTTTTCTTGATCCTGCTTGGACTTAGGTTCCAAACGGACCTGAATGACCGGTTCGGGGAAAGAAATCTGTTCCAAAACAACCTGATCCTTTTGCCCGCAAAGTGTTTCTCCGGTCATCGTATCTTTAAATCCAACAACTGCACCGATTTCCCCCGCCACAAGCTCATCAACTTCCGATCGTGAGTTGGCGTGCATTTTCACCAAACGCGCTACACGTTCTTTTTGACCTTTGGTCGTATTATGCACGTATGTACCGGATTGCATTTTTCCGGAATACACACGAACAAAAACAAGTTGTCCTACATACGGATCTGAAACCACCTTGAACGCCAACGCGGAAAGCGGACCGTCCGGATCAGCCTCACGCGTAATCTTCTCACCACTGTCAACGGCGTATCCTTCCACAGGCTTAACTTCAAGCGGTGAAGGAAGATATGCAATAACAGCATCCAATAAATGAGTTACAATAGCCGTTCTCGCGTCTCCTCCAAATACCGGAAACACTTCATTTGCCAGTGTCGCCTTTCGAAGAGCATTTTGCATTTCTTCAGAGGAAATCTCCTCTTCTCCCAAAAACTTCTCAAGTAGCGTATCATCGCTTTCGGAAAGCACTTCAATGAGCTCATTACGATAAGACTCAACCTCTTCAACCATATCTTCGGGAATATCCGTATGCTGAAGCTCGCGGTCATAGACATCTTCGTAGACGTAAGCTTTTTTCTCAATAAGATCAACCATGCCCCGAACATCATGTTCCTTACCGATCGGAAGTCCGACAACAACCGCTTTTTCGGACAGACGAGCGCGAATGGAGCTCAAAGACTGTTCAAAATCGCCACCAACCTGATTAATTTTATTTACAAAACAAATTCTTGGCACCGAATACTTGTTTGCCTGATGCCATACCGTTTCAGATTGCGGCTCAACTCCCATTTTACCGTCAAACACAACAAGAGCTCCGTCTAAAACACGCAAAGAACGCTCTACTTCCGCAGTAAAATCCACGTGCCCCGGGGTATCGATAATATTGATACGATGATCACTCCAGTAACAAGTCGTTGCGGCTGAAGTAATGGTAATCCCTCGCTCTTGTTCTTGACTCATCCAATCCATTTCAGCCTCTCCTTCATGAACTTCACCGACTTTGTGTTTACGTCCCGTAAAATACAAAACGCGCTCGGTTGTTGTCGTCTTTCCCGCATCAATATGCGCAATAATTCCAATGTTTCGTGTGGCCTGCAGCCCGATATCCTGACGTGCCATAACAATATGTGATTTAATTATTTCTTATAAGATTATCCGAGGTGGGCAAAGGCCTTATTGGCTTCCGCCATCTTATGAACGTTCTCACGCTTCTTTATAACAGTTCCCGTTTTATTATACGCATCCATCAATTCCTCGGCAAACTTTTTCTCCATGGGCCTGCCTTGACGATTTCGTGCCGCCTGTAAAATCCAACGCAAAGCAAGCGAGATACCACGTTGTTGACGCACCTCCACCGGCACCTGATAATTCGCTCCACCCAATCGTTTGGAACGCACTTCTACCAGAGGAGTAACATTCTTTACTGCCTCTTTAAATATAACCAGAGGGTCTTTTGTGTTTAACTCTTCGGCAATAACTTCCATGGCATCGTAAAAGATACGCTGAGCAACTGCCTTTTCTCCGTCTTGCATAATGTAATTAATACACTGCGCAACAAGAACATCATTATACTTAGGATCGGGATGGACAACGCGATCAAAATTAGGTCGTTTTCGAGACATACGAGATTTCTGCTTACGTTACTTCTTGGGTTTCTTAACCCCATACTTACTGCGTTTTTGTGTACGCCCTTCCACTCCGGCAGCATCCAGAGCTCCGCGAACAACATGATAGCGCACACCCGGAAGGTCCTTCACGAGACCGCCGCGAATAAGAACCACGGAATGCTCTTGAAGGTTGTGCCCCATACCGGGGATGTAGGCTGTCACTTCTTGATTATTTGATAAACGCACACGAGCAATTTTACGAAGAGCCGAGTTCGGCTTCTTCGGAGTTGTTGTGGTCACTTTTGTACACACACCACGTTTAAATGGCGCATTGTCATCAACCGGCTTATTTTTAAGCATGTTGAATCGCTTTTTCAACGCCGGCGCCTTCGTCTTCTTTCGTTTGTTCTTCCGTCCTTTTCGGACAAGTTGTTGAGTGGTTGGCATATTACGTACGAAATATCCTACTTGCTTATAAAGTCTACCCTTGAGCATACTCATTACCTCGCCATTTGTCAACTACCGGTATGTACTCCAACCTTCTTCGCTTCCTTCCATCGATGAAGCCCTCACGAAGTTGGTTCCGATTTCAGGCGTTGCAAATCAGCATCTACCATCATTGTTACAAGCTCTTCGAAAGAGACTTCCGGTTCCCAATTAAGTTGAGCTCGAGCCTTGTCCGATTTTCCCTGAAGCGTCTTTACCTCGGCCGGACGCTTGAAGCGAGGGTCGGTGGTTACGTACGGAGTCCAGTCCTCAATTCCCACATAACCAAAAGCGATGTCCAAAAATTCCCGAATAGAGTGTGATTCACCCGTCGAGAGGATATAGTCACTACCCTCTTCTTGCTGAAGCATTTTCCACATGGCTTTGACGTAGTCTCCGGCGAACCCCCAGTCTCGTTTGCTGTCAAGATTGCCCAGGCGGAGTTCGTTTTGTAGTCCCAGTTTTATGCGGGCGACCCCGTCACTGATTTTGCGAGTGACGAATTCTTTTCCGCGAAGGGGCGATTCATGATTGAAAAGGATGCCGTTCGTGGCGTAAAGGCCGAAGCTTTCTCGGAAGTTAACCGTAATCCAGTAGGCGTAGAGTTTGGAAATGGCATACGGACTTTTGGGATAAAAGGAGGTTAACTCGGTTTGTTCTCCGTTTTCGTCACTGCCTCCACCGAACATCTCGCTTGTGGAGGCTTGATAAAAACGAGCGTACGGGGCAAAGATTTTCATGGCGTTGAGTAAGTGGAGCGTCCCCAGACCGTTTATTTCCGTGGTTAATCGGGGTTGATCCCAAGAGCTTCCCACGAAGGATTGGGCGGCGAGGTTGTAGATTTCGTCCGGTTGGGTGAACTTTACAATCTGTAAGAGCGAGGCTTCGTCGCTCATGTCTCCGGATACATATTCCACCTCGTCAGCTATTCCCAAGTACTGTAAATTTTCAAAGGTGGGATTGGAATAACGCCGCATCAGACCATAGACATGATATCCTTGTTCCAGGAGAAATTGGGCGAGATAGGCTCCGTCTTGCCCGAGGATACCAGTGATGAGCGCTTTGGGAGTGGACATATACTCTGATTAATGAGACAAGGTCAGTATAACGTAAAGAAGCGATACGAAAAAACAGCCAAGCAATGAGATCCCCTCTCAAAAATACTAGAGGTTATCTCAAAAATAATCTATCGGAATATCTAGAGGCCATCTCAAAAGTCTGTTATTTCCTATGAATATGCTGTATATCGACGAAACCTCACTTTCCCTCGAAGCTTGTACGGGCACTGAAAAAACACTGGTGTGTTTTTTACGGCTTTCTATCGAAAGCCTATTTTCGAAGGGACTGCCGTTAGCAACATAAACAGGATGTTCGAACATCAACCTCCTTTCCCTTCGGGCATTTCCTCCTTTAAAAAGGAGGAAAACACAGAAATTGCCGTACTGGCTATACAACACTCTAAAAAGATAAAACAAGGCTGTGTCCTCCTCTTTTTAAAGAGGAGGTGTCCGTAAGGACGGAGGAGTTCTTTCTACTTTTGAGATGGCTTCTACATCGGTACAAAGCTTCCCCCACCTCCTCATCTGTAACTTTCAAATTGACGAATCTTCTCACATATGCTATGGTATCTGTTAGTCTTTATAATTCAATACCGTATGAAAGACCAGATTCATCCCAATTACTATACCAATGCCAAAGTCACGTGTGCCTGCGGAAACACCTTTGAGTTAGGCTCTACTAAAGAAGAGTTATTCGTAGAGGTGTGTAGCAACTGTCATCCGTTCTACACCGGCGAAGAAGC
>JAHEOE010000036.1 GCA_018609785.1 Minisyncoccota bacterium
CACTTCAAGGAACCTATGAAAATTTTGGCCCGTACTCCCTCCCATGCTACAATATATACAATAATAGAAAACAGACTAAACTGACAGTATGAATCAAGACTCGTTCGTCTTTAAGATCGGTGGTAAAGCGGGGCAGGGAGTGCTCAGCTCGGGAGAAATTTTTCAGCAGGCGCTCTTTCGAGAAGGATTCTTTACGTTTTTATGGAATGAGTATCCGTCGCTTATCAAGGGGGGGCATAATTCCGTGAGCGTGCGAGTGAGTACACATTCGGTGAATGCCCCGAAAACCAAGAGTTATCTGATTATCGGGTTTGATGAGGCGACGGTTACGCTTCATCGGGAAGAGTTGGTCAAGAACGGGATTATGCTTCTGGATACGAAAATTGCCGAGAAGTTCGATCTGTCCGAAACCCCGACGGAGGATCAGGCGTTTTATGTGTATACCGCGCCGCTCAAAGAACTTTCCGAAGAGATTGACGGTTCGAGTCGGTATATGAATACGGTAGCTCTCGGAGCGGCTTTTGCTATTTTGGGGCGGAGTTTGCAAAGTCTGAAAGACGAATTGGAACATAAATACGGTTCCAAAGGAGAAGAAGTGGTGGAGTATAATCATACTGCCGCCCAAACCGCGTTTGATTATATGCACCGTCACTATGATCAGCGAGAGACATTTGTTATTAAAGAGGCCGAGGAGGAAGAGCATCCGCGAGGTGTTTTGATGGACACCAATACTGCAATTGCGTACGGAGCGTTGAAGGCCGGGGTGAAGTTTAGCGCCGCCTATCCCATGACCCCCGCGACCTCTATTTTTGATCTGTTATCGAAAAAAGCGCCCGAATATAATATCGCCGTTAAACAGGCCGAAGACGAAATTTCGGCAATGTGTATGACTATCGGGGCGGGGTACGCCGGAACGCGTGCCTTAACCATGACTTCGGGGGGAGGTTTCTCCTTGATGGTTGAGGGACTCGGACTCGCGGGAATGTCCGAGACTCCGATTGTTGCTGTTGAGGCGCAACGCGGGGGGCCGAGTACCGGGCTGCCCACGAAAACCGAGCAGTCCGATCTGAGGTTTTTGGTGCATGCCGCGCAAGGAGAGTTTCCGCGGTTGATTGTCGCGCCGGGAGATCCGGAAGAAGGGTTTTATGAAGTTCAACACGCCTTTAACTATGCCGAGAAATTTCAGCTTCCCGCGATAGTGCTCACTGATAAGTATCTGGCAACGTCTCAGTTGGAATTCCGAGACTTTGATCCGGAACGTATTGAAATCGAGCGCGGACCGATGATCACCTCGGCGGATCAGTTGGGAGCTGATGAATATAAGCGGTATCTCATGACCGAGGATGGAGTCTCTCCGCGCGCGTTACCCGGTACGAAAGATTTGATTGTACGGGCCGGGTCCGACGAGCATGACGAGGACGGGTATATCTGTGAAGATCCGCATATACGTACCGCCATGATGGATAAACGGCAACGTAAAGAAGAAAAACTTAAACGTCTTTTGCCCGCTCCTAAGTGTTACGGTCCCGAAGAGGCGGATTATACGCTTATCTGTTGGGGGTCGAACAAGCATATTTGTATTGAAGCGGCCGATCGATTGCGTTCCGAATTTGATTATTCCATTAATGTCTTGCATTTCAAATATCTGTATCCGTTGAGTGAAGAAACATTGTTGCCCATTCTGGAACGATTGGGGACCGCCTTTGTGGTCGAGAATAATCAGAACGCGCAATTTGCGGGGATGCTGACTCAGTATATCGGGTTTCTTCCGGATGATACGATTCTCAAGTATGACGGAGAACCGTTTTATCCTGAAGAGATTGCGGCATATGTGCGAAATTATAACGCGTAGCTATGGGAAAAGTTTACAAGGTCAATATTGACGAGACAAAAGCGAAACATCATACCCAAGACGAGATTAATTGGTGCGCGGGCTGTGGAAACTTCGGTATTTGGGGAGCGCTTCAAAAAGCGTTACAGCAAGCCGGAAAAGAACCTCACGAAGTGGTCTTGGTCGGAGATATCGGGTGTTCGGGCAAGCTCCCGTATTGGACGGAGTACAACGGGTTTGCGAGTTTGCACGGGCGAGCCATTCCCGTTGCTGAAGGCATTAAGTTGGCCAACAGCGGACTGACGGTCATGGTTTTTATCGGAGATGGCGGCGCTCTTAACGAAGGCTTGCAACACTTTGTGCATGCCGCACGTCGCAACGCCGATATTAATGTCATTCTGCATAATAACCAATTGTACGGTCTGACCAAAGGACAGACGTCACCTACGTCCGAGCAAGGGTTTGAGTCTTCCACTACGCCGCGCGGATCCTATGAAATTCCGTTAAATCCTATAGCCATCGCCCTGACCGCGAACGCTTCGTTTGTTGCTTCGAGTTTTTCAGGAAATGTCGGACATCTGACGGACATGATCGGAAAAGCGATTGCGCATCCCGGGTTTAGTTATGTCGATGTCTATCAACCGTGTGTGACGTATAACTACATTAATACCTATCAGTATTACGCTCAGCGTACGTATAAGCTTGAAGATACGGAATACAGTCCCAACCGTAAAGCCAATGCCTGGCTGAAGTCTCAAGAGATTGACGTTGGAGAAAAATACCCGTTGGGTGTCTTCTATGAAGATCGCAAACCGACGCTCAATCAGGAGGTGGTTTACAGTGACAGACCGTTAGTGGAAACGGAGATGAAGGGGGTGGATGTTTCGGAAGCATTTAGCAGGGAATAACGCCATGGTTTCATACGGAATTGCGGGTGTACAGATACAAGCAACGACAAGAGCGGAGGTTATTGAACTTTGTCGGCATTGGCTCACCTCTGATTCCGCACAAGAGCGGGGAGTAATTGTTACCCCGTATTCGGAATTTATCGTTAACGCTCAAAATAACCTCGAATTTCGTAACGCGCTCAATGGCGCTTCTCTTTCGGTGCCTGACGGCAGTGGTATTCTGTGGGCGGGCCATGTACTTTATCGGACGAACCGGTCGGTCATCTCGGTTATATGTTCCCTTGGAAATCTGGCGCTTCGGCCCGAAACCATCCGTGATCCGTTTTCGGAAAAAGTGAGCGGTGCGGATCTGGTTTGGGATATTTTTGCGTTATGTCAACAAACGAAGGCACGCATATATCTGTTGGGGGCTGATCAAGAGGTGCAGCAACGTCTGTGTACTCTTCTCAATGAGCGGTATCCTGATATTGAACTGGCGGGACGGTATACCGGGGTTGTAACTGATGATACGAAAGAGCGTATTCGCGCGCATATTCAAGAAACCGAAGCTGATGTAGTCTTAACCGCGTTATCCCCGCCCTTTCAGGAACAATGGCTCGTACAAGAATTTCCACATCTCCCGGAAGTTAGGTTGGCTGTCGGTCTGGGGGGGACGTTTGACTATATTACGGGAATGAAGTCGCGAGCTCCTCACGTCTTTCAGCAACGAGGTTTGGAATGGGCATGGCGTCTTGTAACTCAGCCAAAGCGACTTCCGCGTATGTATACGGCGACGGTACGGTTTATCCGGATTATTTGGCAAGCGCGGAAACGTCGGTAGCTATCCATATCGGATGTGATACACGGTGGCGGTTACGGTTGATTAGAAGTCGGAAGTGAGAAGTCAGAAGCCTGAAGGGAGAAGTTGGAAGTGAGCATTGCGATATACAGTGGATATACGGTTGTGAGAGGAAAAGTAGCAGGTAGTGAGTAGCAGGGTAACAAGTGGAACGTGAGATACAGTTGCGGACACAACCGTAATATACATCGACACGGCAGTCCCAAGGAAATAGGAAGCCGAATGGCTTCCGTAAAAACCTTTGGCTTCTAAGTGCCCGTCCAAGTTTCGAGGGAAAGTGAGGTTTCGTTAAAAAAAACTTCTTCCCTTTCTCGGAGATTCACGCTACAATACACATAACGAACGTAAAATTAATATAACGATCTATGGC
>JAHEOE010000037.1 GCA_018609785.1 Minisyncoccota bacterium
AATTGTAATAGGCAACGCACGCGTACTGAACGCCTCTTATGAGGACTTGGTCCGTCATCTCAACGCCGTTTTCAAAAAACTTTAACTCTTTTATATGCAAGCGTTTTTTCACGAAGTTCTTTATCGACCGATTTTCAATGTTCTCGCGTTTCTGTACAATAACGTAGCGGGAGAAGATTTGGGGATCGCCATTGTCTTACTCGCTCTTCTCGTACGTCTTATCCTTTTTCCGGTTTTTCAGATGAGTTTCAAAAACAATCAGCAAATGCAAAAAATTCAACCTCAATTAAAAGAAATTCAACGCAAACACAAAAACGACCGACAGAAGCTTGCCGAAAAACAGTTGGAACTCTTCAAGGAAAACAACATCAACCCATTAATGATGTTTGTTCCCATTCTAACGATTTTTTTCATTCAGATCCCCATTATTCTCATGGTTAACCGTGTTACACGGAACGCGTTTAATCCTGATACGTTTCCCGATGCCTATTCTTGGGTCAGTTTCCCCGACTCATTCAATGAAGTAGCTTTTGGGTTCCTTAATATCAATACTAATGGCGGAAGTCTATGGATTTCTCTCCTGTTAGCGTTAGTTATTTATCTGAATTTCCGCTTAACCAGCAAACAGATGCCCACACCGAGCTCCTCTTCCGACAAAAAATCGGATGAGCCAAGTATGACCGAAGCGCTTCAGATGTCGATGCAACAGATGAAGTATATTTTACCGATTATCATTTTTATAACTTCGTATTTCGTACTCCCCCTTGCTCTGACTCTTTATATCCTTCCGACGGTTACGTTTATTTTTGCCCAACAATACATTATTAAACGCAGAAATACAGAATCTGCCTAGATCTCCTTTGTATGAGTTTTGCCAAACGGTTCACGGCAAATGCCCTTATTCAGGTGGGAGGGAAGTTTGTTGTTCTTCTCATCAGTCTGGCAAATGTCAAACTATTGACGAGCTTCCTCGGAGTGGAAGTCTTCGGACAATACACAACAATTCTCACCTACGTCATTATCCTCGGTATGTTCGCCGATCTGGGACTGAACGTCATTCTCGCGCGGGAAATTGCCGAACACGAAGAACATGAAGATGTTCCCGAGGGTACCCGAAGTCACTTCGCAGTCTCAAATATTTTCACCATGCGCTTGGTGGCAGTCATTTGTGTTATGCTTCTGGGCAGCGCGGCGGTCTGGCTGTTTCCCTACACCACACAAGTAAAACTTCTGACCATGCTCGCCGCCTTCGGTATGGTCTTCATGTCTCTGGTACAGGTCTTTCACGGTGTCTTTCAAAAGCATCTGCGTACGGACAAAATCATGATCGGGGACATTCTCTCCCGCTTGGGGTTGCTTACCGCCATCGGTCTGGCGCTGTACTTCAACTCGCTTATTCTTACCTGGGTGATTGTCGGATATGTCATCTCTCAGATCCTTCAGTTCGGTTATATTTTCTTTAACATTCGCAAATATTACGATGTTACCGTACAAACGGACATGAGCTACTGGCGTGATACGTTACGCCAAGCGCTTCCGATGTTCATCATCATCACGCTGAATACGGTCTATTTCCAGATCGATAAGCTTATGCTCTCGGTCATGGATTCTCAAGCCGCGGTCGGATATTACGGAGCCGCGTATAAAATTTTGGAAATTCTCGTAACCTTCCCCGGCATGTTTGTAGGACTTCTTGTCCCGCTTATGACCAAACATTATCTTTACGCGCCGGATAATTTCGAAGATGTCATTAACAAGGCGTTCAACATCCTTTACTCTTTAGCCATTCCGGTGGCGGTCGGCGGAATTCTATTGGCCAAACCGATTGTCTTATTAATATCGGAAGACGACTTTCTTCCTTCCCAATGGGCGCTCAAAGTCCTGTTTATGGCGGTATCCATCATCTTTGTGAGCAATCTTTTCGGCCATATTCTTATCAGTACCAAACATCAGGACCCGAGTATGCTTGCCTCCTTTTTGGGAGCTTTCGCAAATATCGGATTTAATTTGCTTCTCATTCCCATGTATTCCTTTATCGGCGCGGCCATTGCTACAGTCATAACAGAAGGGTTGGTATTATTTATCTATATGCTCTTGACGTTATACTTTGTAAAACGAACCCCGCGTATTTCCCTTATCCACGTACTGCGTGTCATGTTGGCCACGGCCTTTATGAGTTTGGCCATCCTCTACAGTCCGCAAATTCTCCCGCTTCCATGGAATGTATTTGTTCAGGCGATAATCGGCGGAAGTGTATTCTGCGTTATGCTTTACCTCTTTACCGGCAAAGCCAATATCTATACGCTGTATGTGATAGATAAATCCTGACCTCTATGCCCGAAGTTTCGGTTATTATCGTTTCCTACCAAGCCAAAGACCTGCTCGATGAGTGTCTCAACTCCCTTTTTCCCGCTTTAGATACTTCATACGAAATTATCATTGTAGAAAATAACGGAGGTGATGACCTTACCGAACTTGAAGAATCGTTTGCTTCGGTCCGTGTGGTCTATAACGATACAAACGCCGGTTTTGGCGGCGGGTGTAATCTCGGAGCTCAACAGGCTCAAGGGGATTATTTATTTTTTCTGAATCCGGATACGGAAATTCAAACCGGAACCATCTCAACCATTCTTTCCCGAATGAAAGACCATACCCGGATAGGCACCGTTGGTTTGACGCTTCTGAATGAAGAATACGATATACAACCCCATCAGTACGGTGATATTCTTACTCCGAAAAACCTCATAAGCCAAAATTTTGCCTTTCCGAAATCCGCCTTTCCTTCGACAAATTACACAATCTGGAAACCGGTGGATTGGAACAGCGGCGGCGCATTCATATGCGACAAACACACGTTTGAAACAATCGGCGGATTCGATGAAGATTTTTTCCTGTACATGGAAGATATCGACTTGGGAAAACGGTTGAAAGAGGCCGGGTACCAAAGCTATTGGACCAATCTTATACATGTTTTCCATCATGAAGGAGGGACACAAGGTCCTTCACTTTCCACCAAACGACACTACTAAACGTCTCAACGAGCATATTTTG
>JAHEOE010000038.1 GCA_018609785.1 Minisyncoccota bacterium
ACGTGGACGTATGATTTCTCTGAAGAACGAACGGCCGGAACCACGTATGAAATTACGGCCGTTGCGCAAGATAACGCCGGGAACCAAACAGATACAAAGACTGCAACACTGGCATATGATACCGAAGAGCCGGAAATTGATGTGTCGGACAGTAAGGAGTCAAACGGGGTTAAGTCTTGGTATCAAAACCCGGTAGATATGGATATCTTCGCTGAAGATATGTTCAGTGGAGTGAACTTTCTTTCTGTAGAGGGAATAAGTCAAAATAGAAAGGTTGATAACCCTCCATTTGAGGTAAATTTCTCCTTTGACGCGAACGGACGGTTCTCGTTTACCTCTCAGGCTCAAGACAAGGCGGGGAATACGCAAAATAAGGAGAGTACCGTACGGATTGATTCGCGCAAGCCGGAGCTTTCGTTGGAAATTCCGTCTCAAGTGACCACCGCCGAAGGCGTGCCGCTTCTGTCGGGAGAGGTTTCGGGTACCGCGTCGGTGACGCCGCGAGGTGAGGCTCACGTTGCCCAAAAGGGACTCAATGTCCTTCAAACGGATACTGTGGTGCAATCTTTGTCTCTCGCGGAGAGTACATTTGGGCCGTGGCAGACGTCTGCAGTGGAGGACGGAGCGTATACGTTGCGGTTGGAGGCCGAAGACCAAGCGGGAAATCGAGCGCAAACAGCACAGAAGGCGGTCGTGGATAATACCGCACCGGACATAAACACTTTGCCACAGGTCTTCAATGCTCAACAAAAAACATATGTAGATACGGCTCGGTGGGACATAGACGTCTCGGACTCTCATGGGGTGAAGGAGGTTAACGCAGAGTTCGTCCCTGAAGCGGAAAATACGTCTGCGGTTACGGTTGTGGCGCAGAAGAAGGATGAGGTATGGACGCTTCCGGTGAATACGGAAGAGAACAAACTTAAAGAAGGTACGTACGATGTAACGCTTACAGCCACTGACAGGCTCGGGAATACTCGGCGCGTGGAATCGCAAGCGTCTTTGGTCATAGACGAGACCAGACCGGACCTGAGCATTTCGAACATTTCCTCAGTGACGCGAGATACACTCAACCTTGCAGGTACTGTAACCGATAATACCGGCCTCCCAACCAAGTCAGTGCGAGTGACGGTGAATAACATCTCGAAAGAAGTCTCCCCCGGTGAAGACGGAGCGTGGCAGACGGAGATGGACGTCACGGACCTCCCGGAAGGGGAACATACCGTTACCGTGAGCGTACGGGATAGGGCCGGAAATGAGAATGTTCAAACGGCGAATGTCCGCATAGACAGAAGCGCACCGCAGTTAACTGTCACACAACCGGAAACCGGACGTATTGTTCAGAACGTGAATATGTCCGGCGAAGTGAAAGACACCCGAAGTGAGCTAAAGACAGTCTCAATAAAGGTTCTCTCGGAAAAGGAAGATCGCGTTGCGTTTACGAAGGAAGGTGTGTCCGTTACCGACAATGAGTGGCACCTCACCGTACCGAATGAAAACCTCCAAGAAGGGACGCCGTATACGATTCGTGTGAAAGCTGAAGATGAGGTGGGGAATACGGTTACGGAAGAAAAGAACGATATTCGGCTGGATATCAGCGCGCCCGAGGTGGCATTTCAAACACCGGCTTCCTCAGGTTCGGTAACGGATACTGTTGAGATACAAACCACAGTCTCCGATGCCATTTCCGAACAGGTGGATACATGGACGCTGCGAGCGCGTCATATCTCCAATGGAAAAACGTATGAATTCGACTCGTTCAATCCTGTCTGGCAAACAGATAAGGCCGATATATCCGATGGTGTATATAGATTGGAACTTCAGGCCACGGATAAGGCGGGTAATCAGAGTAACCGGGTTACGCGAACGATTACCGTGGATAATTCCGCTCCTGAAATTACAGCATTGCCGGACGTATTCCAAACCGAAGATAGAGCATATGTAAATCAAGAGACGTGGAAGATGGAGATAACCGACATTCATCATAATGTCGAAGACGTCTCTCTTCAATTTACCCCCATACAAGAAACCGAGAATACGGTTACGTTTGATGTGCAAGGAAACGAAAAAGGTCGGCAATTTCTTCTGAATCAAGGCGAACGAAACGTCCCTGACGGAACATATAACGTTACATTGACGGCTTCCGATGCTCTTGGGCATACAAAGCGAATAGACACTCAACAGCCAATAGTCATAGACAAGACCAAGCCCGAGGTAGACGTTTCGGATATCTCCTCTGTCGTGCGGGATACGCTTTCCCTTTCCGGAACCGTTACAGATCGGAATATGTCTGACGAAAAAGCCGTTCGTATCCGGATGAATGATATTCAAAAATCTGTGTCACTTGATGAACGGGGAAGATGGCAGACCGAGATTGATGTGAGCAAGATGGCGGAAGATCTGCACACGCTTAATATAGGTGTGACTGATCGGGCCGGAAATACACGAACACAAAGCGCACAGGTCCGGATTGATACAAGTAAGCCGACGATGGAGATAGAAAAACCGAATGCAAATGATAGGCTCGGAGAACTGAGCGTTGCCGGAACCGTGACGGACAAAAGGAGTAACGTGAACGCCGTGTCCGTGAAAGTCATATCCGAGCAAACGGGTGAGCTCGCATTTCAGTCGCAGAATGTATCCGTTACCGACAATGAGTGGCATCTCACCGTACCGAATGAGAACCTCCAAGAAGGGATGCCGTATACGATTCGTGTGAAAGCTGAAGATGGGGTGGAAAATACGGTTACGAAAGAGAGGAATGATATACGCATAGATGCTACGAAGCCGAGCGTGGAGCTCACCAAGCCGGTATCAGATACGCAAGAAACATTAGTGATTCAAAATTGGGATCATATGGTTGTCGGCAAAGCGAGCGATGCCGCTACCGATATCCAAGCCGTGGAAATGAAGCTTGTCCGCGGTTCGGATACCGCGGTGTGGACCCCAAACGGATGGGAGAAGGATGTGCAATTTCCGCCGTTTGTAACGGTGGGGGAGACAGACACGTGGCGTCACCGAATTGACGGAGTTATGGAAGAGCCGGATACGTATACCGTATCGGTACGCTCCCAAGATAAAGCCGGGAACTATTCTTCTGTTCGTTCGTACACGTTTGTTCAAGACGGAAAGCGTCCGGAAGTGGAGTGGGAGATTACCGGATCCGAAAGTGAGTCTCGAGCGCGAACCATCTCTTGGGAGGCTTCTGCTCACTCCGGAATCGAGCGGTACATGCTTACGTATGAGAATACGGCAACCGGGGAGAGCAGACGCCAAATACTTGATTCCGATATGAAAAAACATACGCTTTCGGAGTTGGAATCCGGTGTGTGGGATATTACGCTTACCGTACGTGACAAGGCGGGAAATACTCGCACGTTGACCGATAATGTGGAGGTGAGTGAAGGACCGTACGATCTGTCTTTTGAAAATGATGTCTCCGAAGGGGAAAATCTTATACAATCTCCCTCTGATTTAACATCTGATGAGGCTGAAGACTCAACGGAAAGACAGAATACCTCCGACGAAGAACAGACATCCGAACGTTCTCTTGAGGGAGAAGATCGGGAATTTTCTCGTAATTTGGATGAAAGAGAAGA
>JAHEOE010000039.1 GCA_018609785.1 Minisyncoccota bacterium
AGACCAGATTCATCCCAATTACTATACCAATGCCAAAGTCACGTGTGCCTGCGGAAACACCTTTGAGTTAGGCTCTACTAAAGAAGAGTTATTCGTAGAGGTGTGTAGCAACTGTCATCCGTTCTACACCGGCGAAGAAGCTTTGGTGGACACTGCAGGGCGAGTTGAACAATTCCGTAAGCGTATGGAGAAAAAAGAAGCTATCCAACGAGAAAGGCAAACCGCTCAAAAACACAAAAATGCGAATAGTGAAGTCTCAGAAGATACCAATTCCACGTCTGACGAAGACAACCAAGAAGAAGCGGCGTAACATTATTATGCTATGCCCTCAACAGAAGAATATCGTGAGGAATTAAAATCCATTTCGGAACAGCTGAGTAATCCGGAAATTACCAAAAATCCGGACAAACTCGCTGACCTTTCACGTCGTCATTCATTTTTGTCTCAAGTAATCGCGGTTGAGGATCGTATCGCCGAATTGGAAAAGGCTCTTTCTGAGAACGAACGCTTGATCGAGGAAGAATCCTCCGAAGAAATGAAAGAAATGGCACGCGAGGAACAACAAGAGTTGCGCCAAGAATTGGAGAGAAAACAGGCGGAGCGCAAAAACCTTCTCACTCCCAAAAAAGACATCCCCAAAGAAGTTATGGTGGAAATACGCGCCGGTGCCGGCGGCGAAGAAGCGGGCCTGTTTGCGTATGAACTCTGGCAAGCGTATATATCCTTTCTGGAGAATAAACAGGTCAGCATTTCCGTCATCAATCTGTCTCTCAATGATTCGGGAGGTTTGAAAGAAGGCATTTTTGAAGCCCGGGGCAAAGAGGCCTATAAAGCCTTGGAATACGAAAGCGGAGTTCATCGGGTGCAACGCGTACCTGAAACAGAAAAGTCCGGACGCATTCACACCTCAACCGTAACAGTGGCGGTTTTGCCCGTCCCCAAAGAAGTGGATATCGACCTTCAAGACAACGATATTGAAATGGAAACGTTTCGTTCCAGCGGACCGGGCGGTCAAAGTGTGAATACCACAGATTCGGCCGTACGTCTCACCCATATTCCCACCGGTACGGTTGTGGAATGTCAGGACGAGAAATCTCAACTCAAAAACCGACAGAAAGCATATAAACTCCTGCGTACCAAAATTTACGAAACCAAACGCGCCGAAGAGCACGCTCAAGCCTCCGCCGAACGTCGCAGTCAAATCGGTACCGGGGACCGTTCCGAAAAAATTCGCACATACAATTTTCCTCAGGACCGCATTACCGATCATAGAGTCGGAAAAAACTTTCCCAATATCGAACGGGTGATGTCCGGCGCCTTATCCCCTATCGTGAACGCTCTCGATGAATACAATCAAGAACTCCCTGAATAACGTACTCCACCGTCTTCAAAACGTATCTTCTTCCCCGCAATTGGATGCACTTTTGTTATTGGAGACTGCCACCGGTCTTTCTCGTACTCAATTGATCAAACGTTCCAATCGTCCGCTCACTCTCCGTGAAGAATACCGCCTATCACGAATGCTCTGGCAACGCCTGAATCACTATCCCGTTTCTTACATTCATACATACCAAGAATTTTATACCTATACATTTCGCGTGGAGCCCGGTGTCTTATGTCCACGTCCCGAAACGGAACATCTCGTCGAACGTGTCAGTTCTTATATAAGTTCCCTATCATATTCTCCCCGTATTCTTGAGATTGGCACGGGAAGTGGTTGTATAAGTGTCACCCTTGCCAAAGAACATCCCCACATATACAACTTTGAGGCAACGGATATCTCCTCCAAAGCTTTACAGATCGCTCTATGGAATGCTAATCTACACGTGGTAGGGAATCGGATACGATTCACTCATAAAAATCTTCTCCGAACGCTCCCTTGGTATAGACCGGATATCATTATCGCCAATCTTCCCTATCTTGATCGGAAACGACATAATAATCCGTCGCTTCAGAAAGAACCAAGTTCACATCTATATAGCTCGCAAAAGGGACGCGGTCATTATCGCAAACTTTTCACTCAACTTTCCCAAAGTGGATTGTTCGAAGACATACCACTATTCGGAGAAGCTTTGCCAACGGATATGGAAGACTTACACAAAGAAGCCATACGTATATTTGGAAAGAACGTTTTCTTTACCACATTTGACTCTTTCGTGTTTCAGATTTGTGTCCCTTCAGACTCAGTCCGTAAAAAGATAACAAAGAAAGGAGGTGATATGAATGAATGATCAACAAAATTTCAATTTCCATAACGATCCCGGATTTTTTGGAAATATCCGAAATTTCCTGGTAGATAACGGGCGATTGCTCTTAACCGCTCTGATTATTGTTCTTCTTATCGGTGCCGGCATTTATGCCTTCAACCAAGAACCGAATCAAAACTCCAAGCAACCTGAAACATCAGTTGCTGAAGGTGGAGATAGCACCAACGGAAAAACAATTTACGAAGGAACTGCTTCTGAAAGCAATTCATCATCCTCAGATTCGGAAGAAGAATCACCCGAGTCGGACGATGAAACAGCCGGAGAAACGATCTATAATGGCAGTCCCGGTTCTAATGAGATATCAGGACCCTATACGTTCCGTGCCGAGCGTGGAGATGGAGTAACTCATTTAGCGCGTAAAGCGATAGCTCGATACCTCGACAATAATACGGATATTGCCGAAGAGATTACACCGGCTCACAAAATATACATGGAGACCATGCTTACAAAAAAGCATTATCAGGCCTCTTTGGATTTACATGAAGCCGTAACCTTCTCAGAAGACGAAGTGGCAGAGATCGTTAACGATGCCACAGAACTCTCGGATGAAGAAGTTTCCGCTTGGCAACCGTATGTCTCACATGTATCTTCCATCAACACTTAACACAAAAACCGGTCTGCATCATATACCCCAAAAGACAAGTGAATCGGTTCTCTCCTCTGTTCAGAGCGAGAGTTTTTTATTACATCGGAAAACAATATTCTAGGGCGCATCTCAAAAGTCTTATAGTTTTTTATTAAGATGCTCTATATCAACGAAACCTCACTTTCCCTCAAAGTTTGGACGGGTACTTAAAAAACATTAAAATGTTTTTTCCGGAGCTCTGACGAGCTCCTATTTTCAGAGGACTGCCGTGTCGACGGATCCTCCTTTCCCTAACGGGTATTTCCTCCTTAGAAAGGAGGCAAACACAGCAAGTACTCATGATAATATCACAGTAACCGAAAGAATATCTATCATACGCTCTGTCGCCTTCATATACTTCTCCTTTCAATAATTTTGAGATGACCTCTACTCTTCTTTCTCAGAGGTGTCTGATGGATCTTTTTCTTTCTCTTTAGAAGACTTCTCATCTTGAGCATCTCCCATCAAACGTCGTACTTGCTCCATAGAAGACATTACCCTATCCGCATACCACGTTTCATTTTGAGAACCATAATACTGAAGAGCCCGTCTACGACGCAAGCCATGATTTTGCGTTAAATCATCCCCCTCTTTGATTGACGGATTGGCATTCGTCAATTTTACCGCCGCGGCAAGCATAGCATCTTCCAACTCCCACGGATTGGGAAAACCGTCTCCGGTCTGATACTTTTTAATGCTCGGAACCCACCCCATCCACGTAGCGGGTAAGAATTGCGCATACCCCATAGCACCACAACTGGAGAGTAATCTTTTATCAGGAGACATTCCGAGAGAATTCATAATTTTTCGAAAAGACGTTATATGTCGTTTTCCCAACTTCTCCCCCAAACACCCGATTAATGCATCTTTATAATGCGTATTGCCAAAGTTTTCTCCCACAACTCCGCTTGTTCCGGACTCCACCATTAACATTCCCACCAAAAACTCAGGGGAAATTTTTTCGTTCAACGCTGTCGAAATCCGTTCCGCCTGATCGTATGCTTTTTTAATACTGACAGCCTCTCCTTGAGCAGACGTAAACGCATTAATTCGGGCAGCCAATTTGCGCTTTTTCTCTCGTCGTGACTTAAGATCCTTATTAATACGAGTTAAGGCTTGTTCTTTCCTCTGTTTGGTTTGCTTTTTCAGATTTTTTTGTCTTTGCAAATTACGCTTTTCCTTCTCAAGTTGCCGTTCTTTTTGAAACAGATCTTTCTTCGCTCTGCGAATATCACGTTGATTTTTCTGCACGATACGAATACGTTCTTTTAAAGAAGTTTGAATAGCATTCACATTTTCTACAGCGGTTACCATCTCCGACAGATTCTCATTACTAAGAAGCATACGAAGCATGGATATGTCGTCTTCGGAATACAGCGTAGCCAAATATTCTTTGATCATACGCTTTTGCGCATTGATTTCTTTTTGTAATTTACCAATACGCTCTTTTGTTCCCTTAAGCTCTTCCTTTATACGCTCAAGATCAGTACTTGTCTGTTCTATATCTCCATTCAACTCTTCAATCTGGCTTTGAAATTCTTTAATAATTTTTTGCTTTTCAGTCTGCTCTGCCTCAAGTTCCTCCGTTTGACTGCGCACTCGGTCATACTTCTCCTGTAATTCTTGCACATCAACCTCGGATTCTTCCCCCTGAGCGGTTATCGGCATGGCACTCACCAAAAAGCACACTC
>JAHEOE010000040.1 GCA_018609785.1 Minisyncoccota bacterium
GTTAACTTTGCCCTACTGTAAATACGTAGAACCTTCTTATAAAACTTTTCTCCCCTCTTATTTAGAACACTTCTTCCCAAAAGTTATTTTTTCAAAATCCAAGGGTCTCCAGTAGGAAATGGTAGGATGAGGGGAGCAGTAAACTCCTCAATATGCAAAATAATAAGTATATGAAACATACAAAGGTTTCAGAGCGGAAGTTTAAAATGTTACTCAGATATTTCACACTTGATCATACCGCCAGAGATGCCGCGGTTCTTACCAATGTTAATGTACGGACAGCAGAGCGTATATTCCGATTACTTCGAGAACGTACGGCATCTCTGGCGGTGCAAGAAAGTAAAGAAGCATTACAAGGCGAAATTGAAGTCGATGAATCGTATTTTGGGCCTTCCAGAGTTCCGGGAAAACGGGGGCGCGGTGCGGCCGGTAAAACACCGGTGTTTGGACTTTTAAAGCGGGATGGGAACGTCTACACGCAGATTATTGATTCGTGCTCTCGTGAAGAATTATTGCCTATTATAAAGGGAAAAGTAAAAGAACATTCTACGGTTTATTCGGATTATTGGCCAGCATATGATAGTCTGGTGGTGAATGGGTATAAGCACTATCGTGTTCGCCATTCAAATAATGAGTTTGCGCGAGGCAATACCCATATTAATGGTCTGGAGTCCTTCTGGTCCTTTACCAAACGAAGAATGGCGAAATTCAACGGTATTGCCAATGAAAAGTTCTTTTTCTTTCTTAAAGAATCGGAATTTCGTTTCAACCATTTAAATGAAAATTTATATAAAATTCTCTTAACAAACCTTAGAAATAATCCCCTCTAATTTCCTAATCTCCTACTGGAGACCCATATTTAATCCTTTCTCTAAAGGGAATAAAAATTCTTCTACACCATCTTCAGGATTGCAACGGATGGAGACGTCGATATCCCCAAACAGGCGACGTACCTTCTCTAACAATAAGGAAGAGTGGCTTATTTTTTCGTTGGGAACTTCCAAAGGAGTTCTAGAATAGATGTATTCCAGTATAAAATGAAGGTCGTGTTGATTATTGACTCTAAAAATAGGGGTCAAAATGTTCTCTATAGTGTTTCTCTTTTCCTCCAACAATGAAGGTGAATCAGAGAGTGTCTGTTTGAGAGACATATACTGAGAACAATCAATCATCTGTGCTTCGATAGTCTGACAGTCAGAAATGACCTCTTGCTCTTTGATAAATTTGTTAATTAAAGGAAAGTGATATTGCTTATTTAACACACATTGTGCCATGAATTGACCTCCGATTGCTTCTGTGAAAGAGCTAGACGTAATATAATACACAAAACTTTTTTTGTCAATAATTATTGCCTATTATTTATACTTATTTTCTATCTCTGGTATATACTCAAACATCCGAAAAACAACGATAGCACAGTTTTTTCATTTCTCTTGTTGAGAGACTACTTTGTCTAAGAAACTCAAGATAAATCTACAAAGAATAAGCTTGGGAGCTTCCGTTGTCATTTCCGGACGAGTCCTTAATGTAACATAGCTTGCATAAGTTGTGTTACAGAAGATTATATTGAGAGTTTCTTTTGCGTCTGGTATATTGCCTATATATGATCCAAATAACAGATCTGTCCAAAACATACCAAAAAAGCAAAGAGGTAACCATTCCGGCGCTTCAAGGAATTTTTCTTTCCATTGAACAAGGAGAAAGCGTGGCTATGCTCGGAACATCCGGCTCCGGTAAAACCACGCTTCTTCATATTCTCGGTGGCTTGGATAATAGTTATGAAGGTGAAGTAACCATAAATGACACGTCGCTTTCGGAGTATAACCTCACTCAGTATCGCCGATTTCAGGTGGGAATAATTTTTCAACAGTTTCATCTGTTGCCGATGTTTACGGTGTTTCAGAATGTCCGTATGCCCTATACGTTAAGTCATCCGTTCCAGATCGGAGGCGGTAAAGAAAAAGCGCGTAATTTGATTGAGCAAGTGGGACTTTCCGATCGGATGAATCATACCCCGGACGAGCTATCGGGCGGGCAACTCCAACGGGTGGCCATTGCCCGAGCTCTGATGAATGACCCGTCCATTTTATTGGCCGACGAACCTACCGGAAATTTGGACACGAAAACCGGACAAGATGTGCTGGATGTCCTGTTCCGTCTGAATAAAGAACACGGGGTAACGTTGATTATTGTGAGCCATGACAAGCGCGTGACGGAATTTGTCGAGCGTACCGTTCGGTTGCAAGATGGAGCAATAATAACGGACGAACAAAGCGTATGATGTTCTCGTATGCCTGGGCGTTGGTGTGGCGACGCCCCATTCGAAGTTTTCTCGTAATTGTGGGGATTATTGTAGCTGTGTTTTTGGTAAGTGTGACCGTCCTTACCATTCAGAACGGTAAGCGCGTATTACTAGACGAATTTTTGAAAGAAGAAGCTGATATGAATCGGGTGACGATTTCTAATAGTATCGCACCCGCGACATCTATACAACAGATTCGAGAAGCCCTTTCCAGTATTGGTATTTCCAAGCCTACTGAAGATCAAGAGTTTACCACCCTGAACCCATCGTTGGTTGAAGAGGTAAAGAATCGCTCTGACGTGGAGCACGTATATCCTGTGGAGTCCCTATCCACACGTCTTACCTATACTCTGGACGAAACGGAGCTTGAATTTGATCGTACGCCGGAGGGAAGAGAACTGGATGAAACATCCACTTCGTTTTCAAAACTATGGGGGACGCCGTATGAGCTTTCCCGAGGAGAAGTCATGCTCAATAAAACGCTTTTAGAGGAAAATGAGTTAGGTGATCCGGAAGCAATCATTGGACAGACAGTGAATGTACGATATAGTCCGTCTCAAGCGAGCCGGAACCAGCAACGTCTGAATGAGAGAGACAGGTTCTATCCCGGTGAAGTGGATCGGAGATTTAAGGTAGCAGGTGTGTATTCAGGGAATATAGAGAGTACGCCCATGTTTTTTACGTTGACGGATGCGGAAGAATTACAGGCACGTCTGGGTGGATACGGATCGGTTGAAAAATATCGGGAAGAAAATCCATACGAGATTCTTTATGTGCGTGCCGAATCCGGACAGGTTGAGGCGCTCCAGGAGGAATTGCAACAAACCTATTCGTTTAAGGCGGCTGTTACCGCGGGAGAGCTGTTAAACTTTATACGACAAATCAGTCGGGTGTTGGAATTTGTGCTTCTCAGTTTTGGGGTGGTCGCAAGTGTGGTGGCCGTTCTCAGTGTGATGAGTGTGACCATGATGAATATTCATGAACAAGCCTCTTCGATCGGAATTTTGAAAGCAACCGGCGCTTCTCCCCTGCAGATTGGTGTTATGTATATCATATATGGGGTGTTTATAGCTGTTATGGGAGTTTTAATAACACTGTTGTTGTTATGGGGTCTAACTGCGGCTGTTGATCCGGTTATTGTTTCCCGGTTGCAAGAAGAAGGGATTGAAGTGGAATACTTTATTAGGCTTTCTCCACAAGTGATTGTTTCCGTGTTCGGCGGCGCGCTTTTAGCCACGGTGGTGGGAAGTATATACCCTGCCGTTTATGCAGGACTCATCGATCCCAAACAAACATTGACCTATGATTAAGTACGTATTTGCCTCTCAGTATAGAAATGCCACACGCACCTTCCTCACTATGTTGGGGATTACGGTGGCGACGGTGTTGGTCACCTTTGTTCTTTTTAGCGTGAATGGCTTGCAACACCTGCTTGAGACCCAATTTGTGGACCGAATTTTTGCGGCCAATCATATTCAAATTTCCAATGCGGGAGGAGAAGATGAGGAATCCGGAGATGAAAAGTGTGACAAACTCTTTCCTCACGTACTTGAAGATATTCGAAAGCGGGAGAATGTTACTCGAGCAACCGGTATTGTCTACGGTCCTTCCGTGCGGGTCTCTGACGAAGAATTGGATACGTTGGAAATTGCCAATGCTCTTAAGGGAGCGAACATTGATGGCGATCATCCGGCAGTTTCTTCGTTCCAAGGATATCGGGACGAAACGTTGAGTGCGGAGGAAATATGGATCTCTCAAGGAATGGCCGATCAGTACGATGCGTCGGTCGATGATCTGTTGGGACGATCCGTAACGTTGGAGATGGAACGACCGGGAAATCTCGAACCGTTGACGCGGGATGTGGTGATCGGTGGTATCGCCGATCTCAATTCGTATATGCTCCATATTGTGCTTTCGGAAGAATTTTTGTTGGAGATCAGTGAGGATTTTAAATTGATTGAAAACAAAGAAACCTATATTTCCGAGAATGGGTATGACAGCGCGTTTATTGAAGCTCGGGCAGAGAACAGGGAAGAGGTCGCTACGTTTTTGGAAGAAACCTATTCGTTCGGTCAGGTAATTACTCCTAAGACGTTTCTTTCACAGATCAATACGGCAACCACCGTTCTGAGGTACATATTTCTCGGACTGGCGGCATTTTCGGTCTTTATTGCTATTCTTACCGTGAGTAACAGTGTTTTTACTACCATCTATCAGCAGGAACGCGAAATTGGTATCATGAAGGCGATTGGCGCTTCATGGTGGCAGATTTTGGGAGTATTCTTGGGACAGGCAGTGGTCACCGCGCTCATCGGCACGCTTGTGGGGTTGGGAATTGCGGGCATGGGAATGTATATAGCAAATCCGCTTATTGGAGATATGTTCGCGCATGTCGGCCTCTCCATGGATACGTTTTTCCGGTTTGATGGGCGGATTGTGCTTATGGTGTTGGGCGGCGGTCTGTGTGTGGGAGCTGTGGCCGGACTTGTTCCGGCCATTCGCGCGAGTGTGATGGCTCCGAAGAAGAGTTTGTCTTCGCGATAGTGCACGTTTCTTTTGCATCTGGTATACTGAAAATATATGGCACAGGTCGACCCTAATTATAATCCGCGCGCCACAACCGAGGCGAACAACGTCCGGTATCGGTATCAGCCCGGGAAAGGGGTGTCCGAGGAAGTTGTGCGGGCAATTTCGGCCCAAAAACAAGAGCCGGAGTGGATGTTACAGAAGCGTCTGAAGGCGTTAGAGTTTTTTAAGCGAACACCCATACCCACCTGGGGCCCGGATTTGAGCGGGTTGGATTTGGAAGAGATTACCTATTACACCTCGCCCGATGCGCAAGAATCCGATAGTTGGGAAGACGTGCCCGAAGAGATTCGGGAGACGTTTGACAAGCTCGGTATCCCGGAGGCGGAGAAGACCGCGTTAGGCGGGGTGGGAGCGCAGTACGACTCGGATGTGGTCTATCACAATATTAAAAAAGACCTTCAGGAAAAGGGCGTGATTTTTGAGAACATGGATGTGGCTTTGCAGGAATATCCGGATCTTGTGAAGAAGTACTTCATGACCAGTTGTATTCCTATTAGCGATCATAAATTCATCATGCTTCACGCCGCGATGTGGAGTGGCGGA
>JAHEOE010000041.1 GCA_018609785.1 Minisyncoccota bacterium
AGCTTTCGAAAGTATGCGAGATTTCCGAGATCTTGGTTACAGTACTTCTGAAATCAAAGATGTTTCGGAGTGGATTGTGAATGCCACACCGCAAGGCAAAGACATTGGAGTTAGCCGTATGGTTCGGTAACACAATTCTTTTCTCTACTAAAGAGACTATTATCCCTTCTCTCGTTTGCGAACGAGGGGAGGGGTTTTATATATGTGGGGCGAGCTGTGATATTATAATAAAAGACCTTTGAGATACATTCATAAAAGAAACTAATCGTTACTAATATGAACACATCCCGCGTTGCTATCCTCATCGCCAATGAATACCAAGAAATGGAAGTGTGGTATCCGTACTATCGGTTGTTGGAAGAAGGTTGTCAGGTCGCTATAGCAGGTCCCGAAATGGAGGAGACGTACGAGAGTAAATACGGATACAAAGCCACTTCCGACATTTCGTATATGGCTTTAGACGCGCGTGAGTTTGATGCCGTGATTATTCCCGGAGGCTATGCGCCCGATCACATCAGACGTTCTCGTGAAGCGGTGGAGTTTGTACGCCGAATGGATGAGGGAGGAAAGTTGGTGGCCGCAATCTGTCACGGCGGGTGGCTTTTGTGTTCGGCGCGGATCATTGAAGGACGTGCCGTTACTTCTTTCTCTGCGATCCGCGCGGATATGGAAAACGCCGGCGGGGAGTTCCGCGATGAGGAAACGGTAGTGGATGATAACTTAATTACCGCGCGTAAACCGGATGATTTGCCGACGTTTACCAAGGAAATTACGGATCGGTTGAACGCCAAATAAAAACCTCTCCTTACAGAAGGAGAGGAAAGGTGTATTAAACAAAGGGAGCTTGTACTTCCAATCTTTGAGGGTATTTGGTTCCCTCGGTTGCTTGGCGTTTTGCTTCGGTGATGACTTTTATATGAAACATCCAGTCCAAACCGGTAAAACCGGTAAGGAAGTCCAGATGAGCTACCCCAATGTCATTCTTTTCTAAAAGTGTTTTTTGTGCTTTTAGACACCTCTCAAGCACATCCTGCGGAGAGTCGGCAGGCGACTTATCCCCGTACTTGCCTTTGAGAGACGGGAAGTGTTTCGGGGTTGCTATTTCCGAAAGCGGAAGAAAGTCACTGATCGGAATGGTACAAGGAAGGTTATACCTGTGGCTTAACCATTCCTTGAATCCCGGATCCCATAAGGTGTCCTCCTCTGCTGTTTTTCCTTCCAGGAAAAAACATGAGGCATGATCGGCATGGATAATATGGTGATTGTAGAGGTGCCAACATTCTGCGGCAACTCGTTTTTTAGTTATAGAAATGCCATTTTTGGTCAAATAAGTGTAGATAGCGGTTGTACCTATAAAATCGGTCATCACTACTCCTTGAACAGCCTACATATTATACCATTGTTATATATATGTGTCAATTTTCGCTTAATGTAACACAACAAATGCAACAGTTAGTTGGTAGTGGATTGAGAGATAATGGAATGTGGAGTTTGGAGGCTGAGAGCAAAATGAGGACGCATAGAGTTGTACCAAGAGAGGAATGCGGCAAATTGCTCCCGTAATTCGTCATAATGCTCCGGTTTCGCATACCGAGCGAAGAATTCTTCTTCGTCGGTACGGAACGAACGTTCAATAACCGCATTCTCATTGGGCGCTTTTTTGTGTATGTAATGGTGCTCAAGCCCCTGTGCTTCAACAAACGAACGGAATCGTTTTTGAAACTCAAACCCGTTATCCGTCTGTATAAACACCGGAGAAAACGGAAGTCGGTTAAGCATGGTGGTAAGGGCCAAAATAGCCCCATCTTGGTCCAATTGGTTAAGAATGATCCCATCCTTATACCGAGAGTAGATATCGATGAGAGCATATTCATAACACGTCCACGGTAATCCTGAGAGTTCCGGTGTGACATATTTCACATCCATTTGTAGGTAACCAATGGTGGTGGCGTTTCTTGCATGCATATGAACGGTATTTTGGTAGGCGGGACGACGATGGTCGGCCTCAGCATTCGTTAATCCTTTGCGTTTCAGGAACCGATACACGGTCATATGCGAGGCATCTAAGCCACAGAAAGCTACAATCTTACGGGCGTCAAAGCCGTACTCTTTTCTGACGTTCTCAATGGCCACACGATCGGCGGGACTGAGTGCTTCACGAGGTCGTGTTTTCGGTGCCGTCGATCGTCGTTGCAGGCCGCGTGAGCTGTATCTGCGTTTGCCGTAGGGATAGCCAGTATTGGCTCGTTTAAGCCATCGAGATACCGTACTTTTGTGTATACCGAGCTCCTTGGCGGTTCTTGTAACATTTTCATACTTCTTATACGTAATAACGATCTTTTTGGGGTCTACTCGCATACTCATATTTCTTTATATGAGTTGCATATGTCATGTTACAATAAGGGAGTGTTGACAGGGGGGGGTGAGGAAGATTAGACTGAGAATTGTAGAAGTTAACTACTTACTATGAAAAATTACAAAAAATTAGTAAGTGCCGTAGGGTTATCTGCTGTAGTTGTGGCTACAGCGGGATATACTCCTGCAGGTGTGGATGCGGAAGAAGTGTCCAAGGCTACGCATACTAGCAACGTTCCACGATATGCTGATAGCGCGAATGGCGATGGAAAAGTGCGACTGACTGACGGAATGTTGGTGGCCTCACCGGAATCCGGTGTCTTCCTCGTGGATGAAAGTCAACGGTACCCGATTGAAAGTCCGCAAGTATTCCGTTCATACGGATATCATTTTAGTGATGTGCGGATGATTCAGGATAGTGATCTGGAACAGATTCCGTCCAAGGAAGTACTTCCCTACCAGAGCGGAACGTTGGTTTCTGCGGAAGGGAGTGATAAAGTTTACCTTATTGAAGATGGTAAAAAACGGTACATTCCCAGTCCTCAAATCTTGATGGACGCCGGATACACGTTTGATCATGTCATGAAGGTAAGTCAAGCTTCCGTTGATCGGCATCCGACCGGAGAAGACTTTACCAATCCGGATTATATTCCGAACGGAGCACCGGTATATGCGGAAGGAACCGGAGTGTTTAAGATTGAAGATGATAAACGGCGACCGGTGCCTGATCAAGAAACCTATTTGAGTAATTTCGGGACCTTTGACATGCTCCGAAAGGTGTCAAAGGATAATCTCGAAAAGCTTCCGAAAGGCGAAAATCTCAAACCGGCGGACGGTACGCTTGTCCAATACAAAGGAGGTGTTTACCTTATTGAAGATGGACAAAAGCGACCGTTTGCTTCCGTGGATCAGTTCCTGAAGGGAAGCTATAAGTTTAGTGACATTCGGGATATCTCGGAAGGTGTTATCGCCAGTCTGCCGAACGGACCGGGAATGGACAAAGACTCCTTAAGTAGGGAGGAAACCATTACTCATATCGTGCAGACAACCGACGCGACAAGTACATTGGAAAAAGCGGTGAAACAAGCTGATCTTGCTAGCGTGCTGGGAAATAAAAATGCTGAATACACCGTTTTCGCTCCGACAAACTCCGCATTCGGCAATCTGGATGATCAAGAACTGAACGATCTTCTGCAAGACAGTCGCAAAGAAGATCTTCAAGGACTGTTGAAAGATCACGTGGTTGAAGGAGAAGTAACGGCAAGCAGTTTGGTCGAGAAAGACAGCGTGACCACATTGAACGGTAAAGAACTCAACGTTGAAGTTGATGGCTCAACCGTAAAAGTCGGAGGTGTTGAAGTAGACATGACGGACATTCAAGCCTCGAACGGAGTGGTTCACACCGTGAAGAACGTGATCAACGCCAAAGACTTCAGCGAGTCGGTAGTTGAACGTGCGGTAAAAAACGATAATCTGTCCACGCTTGAGAAAGCGGTGAAACAGGCCGATCTTGTGAGTACCCTCGGAAACGAGGATAAAGAGTACACAGTTTTCGCACCGACCAACTCAGCGTTTGGCAATCTGGATGACCAAGAGTTGAA
>JAHEOE010000042.1 GCA_018609785.1 Minisyncoccota bacterium
CGTTGAGCGTGGCGGTCTGGTTCGAGCCCACACCGATGGTGTCTAAGTTGCCGTCCACGTTCTGGTCCTTACGCAGGGCGTCTTGCGGCAGACTTTGGTCCCAACTGGAGAAGGCGGAGTCACTGCGGTCCCAGCGAGCGACCATGGTCCATCCGCCGCCGTCGACTTCCCGATCGCAATACACGCCCACGGGGTTTTGTCCGTCCGCGTCCGGGTCAATCTGCGTCTCGCCGCTATCCACGGAGTCGTAATTGGCCAACCGACAGCTCGGGGGGTACCGAAAGGCGTGCACCGCGCCGTCCGCCTCGGTCACCACGATCTTTTGCAGATCATAGAGATTCGTCGTAAACTTCACCCGTTCTTGCTCGCTGACGCTATCAAGCTTTCCCTCCTTCGTATACACAAATTCCGGCTCGCTTGAAGCGCCGTTGACGTTCAAACTGTCCACGATGTCAATGTCCCGGTCCTCACTCGTATCTCGTCCGGAGTAGGAACTGCCCGAGAAGATCACAATTTTTTGATCACTCCCGGTCGTGACTTTGACCCCCCACTTACTGTCGTTTTCGTTGGACTCGGCAAAGGTGCGCGCGGTTCTGAGCGCATCTTTCAGGGACGAGGCCGCCACACTCAAGTTGTTCTGCGACTCAAACCGAAAGAACACCGGCACGGACACCGCGGTCAGCGCCGTGATCAGTCCCACGGTCAACAGAATCTCAAGCATGGTGAAGCCATTTTTCATAGAGTCGAGTTTGCTTGGGTATAGAAAGACATTCTCATACAATCTTATTCTTACGCGTAACCTCCTCCGTCCTTACGGACACCTCCCTCTTTAAAAAGAAGACCTTATATAACGTTGGTTTTTCTTTGAAGCTATACATAAATACTTTATACTTACTGTGTTTTCCTCCTTTTAAAAAGGAGGAAATACCCGTTAGGGAAAGGAGGATTCCTTGATATGACAGTTTTTGACGAGAACTCCTCCGTCCTTACGGACACCTCCTCTTTAAAAAGAGGAGGACACAACCTACTTGTCATATGTGAATCGATCTTCGAGCTACTCACTACCTACTACGTTTCCTCTCACAACCGTATATCTATCGTATATCAATTGTACCCGCAACTGTATATCGCTCTGTAAGGAGCATATATCCATCGTATCCGCTCCTGTATATCGTAATGCTCACTTCCAACTTCTTCCTTCCGGCTTCTGGCTTCTCACTTCTGGCTTCTAATCAACCGTATATCGCTATCGCTTCCAAGGGAAGCACATCTCACTCCTGCGAATACTGAAAGTAATTCGGCTTTTCGATCCATTTGTACCAATACAAGCCCCGGGCATTCCGCGCTCGGGCCCCTTGCTCGCGGATTTGTTCCATCACACTGCGCTCCTTCACGGATACTCCGTACCCTACGGCATCGACCTCCAATTCGCGTGCCATGTAGACCAGTCTCTTGGCATGAAACGTCTGGGAGACAAACAGCACCCCGTCACTCGTTCCTTCCAACGTCTTCACCGCCTCGTACGCGCTCCGCACCCCCGTCTCGGTCTCAATCGCCTCAACAGGCACCCCGCGACCGATCAAGGACTGCTTCATCCCCTCGGGTTCGCCGTCTTTGGCCGCGGATACGGAATCGCCCATGATGCGCACGCGCGTTACCTTCCCCGCCTGAAATGCCCGAGCCGCCGCTTTGAGGCGTTCTTTTCGGTACTGTTCGGCCTCCTCGGTCCGGTCCACATACCCCATGGTGCCGGTTACTACAGCTGTATCTTTGAGCTCCACATTCTCAAGATTCGTAAAGATATACTTCGTGCTCCCTCGTTCCATCAAAAAACTTATCCCAAGCACCCCCACTACGCCCAGAACGGCAACAGTTACGAGAAACTGAATCAGACTTTTCATAGGTATGCTCGTTATGTACGCTCCTCCACTCGCTCAACCAAAGCTTCTTTTTTGGAGAACAAATCTTTGCGAAGCGCGTGCACCTCCTCGGCCACGTATTCTTCAAAATTATCAATATGCGTCTCAAGGTACGAGAGTCCGTCTCCGTCTTCAAGCATACGGCGTTTGAGTTCTTCTTGTTGAGCTTCGGACAGAAGTTCGCGCGCTTTCATAAGCAGACGTTGTTCCAAAATATCTCCGATCCGATCAAGAAGTTTTTTTTGCGTATCTTTTGAGAACACATCAAGTTCCAGCATAGCCATAAGATCGGGTTGCGCGGCAAGATTTTTCATATAAAGAAATTAAGCTTCATCCAAATATTTTGCAAGCGTGGAAACAACGGTTTCGGACTTCAAAAACTCATACAAGCCTTGCATATCGGACTGCCAAAAGAAGCCCGCCGGCAGATCCCAGAACAGCGCTTTATTGGCATACGAATCCGAAACATGACCAAACACCGCCTGACGGATTTCTCGCAGAGTTACGTCCGAGAATGATTGCTTTTCAAACGCCGCGGGCGTAAAGTACCCTCGCAACTTAAGAACGGTTTGCGGTACGGAATCTTCATTTTCCCACTCCGAAACATAAGCCAGACCATGTTTAATCTGTTCAGTAAGCCATTTTTCTCCTTCAGACGTTGTCATATACGCTTCCAAAACCCATTTGCTTAAAGGTAACATCGCCTGTTCAGTCTCCAAAATCTCGCGTAAGCTCGTCTGAACAAAATCCAATACACGCTGTTTTTCCATATGAGGAAAATCTTCGGAGACATAATCAATCCGTTCACGTATATACCTCACTGCTGTCTCATCCGAAAATGTCTCCTCGACAGACTCCCGAGGGAGCGCCCCCAATTCCGCCTCCAAATCCGATCCTTCATAATCCCCTTGATAATGGGAACCGTTCTGTTCCGTCGCCAAAGCGGACAGACGCGCGCCTCTTATTTCGGACATATCGGCCCCCCGAATCGCGTTTCTTTCAATACCGAGTTTTTGCCATTCTTCCAAAGAGTGATAATCCGCGATAAATTCGGCCAACGGACTCTTTTCAAATGCTTGTAACTTACCAACACATTCGGACGTTGCCTCTTCCCCAAACACCCACTCGGCAAACTCGGCCGCCGTTTCGAGCCTGACCAGTTCGGCACGCTCCGTACCGCTTTCGGCGTTGGAGTATTGCCGAGGTTGATCCCACAAGGCCCGTATTTTACCGACCACCGAACGCGGGTGAGATGAAGATCCGGTATTTTGCTTATCATACGCACGAATACGTTCAAGCTCGTTTTTCACTCGTTCAATGGAATTCGCCAATTCTTCTCGCGGAGAGGAATACACTTCTTGAGAAGGAGACCGTTCGGAATCTCGAGCGTACTCCGGTGAGTGTACCCTCGAATCCGCGTCTTCAATATATGGCGCTTGAGATCGATCAGCATTCAAAAACTCGACAAACATACGCGGCGTCTTTTCGTTCTGAAGATAATACTCACCGTGTTTGGGCCAAATGAACGCCTCGCCGTTGGCGTTGATCAAAAGCGTAATGTCTGTGACACCGTTTGTAAGAAACTTGGCCAATTTCGCCCGTCCCGCCTCTGAGAGAGCGGCTTCTCCATCTTCGAGAGGAATCCGACCTGTCTTGGTCATTTGGGATCGTTCTTGAAATGAAAGGAGCTCGGGACGCACGGTGTGAATTTTACCTCCGTAACCACGGACAATGTCCTCCAACGTACGCGTTAACAATTCTTCGTATCGCTCACGCTCACGACTGACACGTTCTCCGTCCCGTACCGACGCATCTCCGCCGGGTATGCCGGTACTTTGGTACGCCCGATATCGCTCGGTTTCTTCCCGAAGCATTTGTACATACCGTGCCAACTCTTCAGCTTTGGCTAAGGAGTTCCCTCCTTCTTGAGCCCGGTATGAAGATTGTGTCTGTGTTTCGGCGGTCGGATATTCCGACATAGAACGTTTGTTTTCTGATGTTAGAGATATTGTATCATAGCTCCACTCAATACGAGAACCCCGCGGGGGTTGGAGTATTTGGAATATGGTATTTGGTATTTAGAAGTTAGAAGCCGGAAGTCTGAAGCCAGAAGCTGAAGAACAATATATCTACCGTATTTCACCATCCACTTGCTACCTGCTACTTTTCCACCGCACAACCGTATATCCATCGTGTATCAACCATACCCGCTACTGTATATCTTCTATTCCAAATTCTAGAGGTGTCATCTCAAAATTATTGAAGGTGGAAGTATATGAAGGCGACAGAGACGTATTCACTGGCATTTAACGCCTACGGCCTACCATACCCAAAATTCGTTCATACGCTCTATCGCCTTCATATGCGTATGATAGAGGGTACGAAAGAATATTTTTGAGATGCGTTCTAATCAACCATATATCCCCCCTCTGCTACTCGCTACCTGCTACTTTTCCACCGCACAACCGTATATCAACCGTATCCACCACTGTACATTTCTAATCCACCTCCCGACTTATCAACATCGCGAACGGAGTCTGTACGATAATCCGAATATCTTCCCGGAAAGACCAATGCTCGATATAGTACATGTCGTACCTGACTTCTTCCTCAAAAGACAGATCGGAACGCCCGCTGATTTGAGCAAGGCCGGTAATTCCCGGTTTGACCGATAACAGCTTGTAATGCTTGTTCTCATACCCCTCTACCTCACGCGGCTGATGCGGACGCGGACCGACCACGCTCATGTCTCCTTTAAGCACATTCACAAACTGGGGCCGTTCATCCAGCC
>JAHEOE010000043.1 GCA_018609785.1 Minisyncoccota bacterium
CGACAGAGCGTATGAATGAATTTTGGGTATGGTAGGCCGTAGGCGTTAAATGCCAGTGAATACGTCTCTGTCGCCTTCATAGACTTTCACCTAGAATAATTTTGAGATGGCCTCTAGTTATTTAAAAGAATGTTTTTGACGAAACTCCTCCGTCCTTGCGGACACCTCACTCTTTATCGAAGTTTGAACGGTCACGTAAAAACCTGACGGTTTTTACGAAATTCTGACGAGTTCCTATTTCCTTGGGATTGCCATGCCGACGCTCAAAGGACGTTCGTACGAATATGTGATCTTTTAAAAGAGGAGGACACAAGCTGTTTCGTTTGCTTACACCTGTGTATCAATGGTATATCCACTGTGTATCTATAGTATATCGTTTCCGAAGGAAACATATATCAACCGTACCCGCAACTGTATATCATGTCCCATAGATACATACGCTACTATAGAAGCTTGCTATGTGCTACATGCTACAAATGTTATTCCAAATGCATCGTCTGTCGAAATCGATCCAGCTTGGTGCGAAGACTGCTGTAGCGCGAAAGTGTGGGGTCTTCAGTAATAATAGTCCGTGCCGCCGAGCGAGCTTTATCAAGGAGATCGCCATCAGTGAAAATTTCGGGGCGCAGGGTGGAATAGCCGGATTGCGTTCCGCCGGTGAATTGGCCCGGCCCTCGGTAATGTAGGTCATACTCCGCGAGTTCGAAGCCGTCCGTAGTCTGTTCCAAAGCTTGCAGGCGTTCCGGTTGCTCTTTACCGGACGGGAATACGAGACAGTACGCTTTGCCGCCTCCGCGTCCGATACGCCCGCGCAGTTGATGGAGTTGGGCAAGCCCGAACCGCTCGGCGCTCTCAATAAGCATAAGATTCACCTCCGGAAGGTCAATGCCCACCTCAATCACCGTGGTGGTGACCAGCATATCATACGCTTTATTTCGAAAGGCGGTGATGACCTCTTGTTTTTCTTCTCGATCCATGCGTCCGTGAAGCATGGCAATACGGAATTCGGGGAAAATATTCGTTTGCAGTCGTGCATGTTCGGAAAAGACGCTCCGGGCGCCGGTTTCTTCATTTTCCTCAATCTGCGGACAGACGATGAAGGCCTGTTCGCCGTTTTGTATTTGACTTCGTACAAAGGCATAGGCCTTCTCTCGAGTGTCCGGGGTTACCGCGCGGGTTACCGGCAGTTTTCGTTCGGGCGGACGTTCGGAAATACGTGAGACATTCAGATCACCATACACGGTTAGAGCCAGCGTACGCGGAATAGGGGTGGCGGTCATACTCAAAAGATGGGGCATGGTATGCGCTTGCGGAGACAAACTCATGCCTTTTTCTTGCAGTTTGGCCCGTTGATTTACGCCGAAGCGGTGCTGTTCGTCAATAAGGGTAAAGGACAGATTAAAAAAGCGTAGATAATCGCTGATGAGCGCGTGCGTACCGATGATAATATGAACGTTTCCGTTCTCCACCTGACGGACAAGGTCTTTGCGAGACACGGAGGTCCAATGTCCCAGTTCCGGTTCGGTGCTCACACGGGCTTCCGAGCCGGTGATCACCGCGAGTTTGGGCACCTCAATAAACGACGTTTCGTGAAAAAGGCCCAATAATCGATGAAAATGTTGGAGAGCAAGTACTTCGGTTGGGGCCATGAAGGCGGCTTGTTTGCCATTGAGGGCAGTGTTCAGAAGGGCAATGGTGGCCACAATGGTCTTTCCACTCCCAACATCTCCTTCCAACAGTCGATTCATGGGAAGACTGGTTTCGGTGTCTTTAATGATTTCCCACGCTGTTTTGCGTTGCGCATCGGTGAGTTCAAACGGCAATTCCGATACGAATCGTTTGATCTCCGGTTCTTGAAAGGCAAGCGGAGTGGCCGTAAATGTCTCCAGGTGAAGTTTCTGACGCAACAAGGAAAGTTGTAAGAGTAAGGCTTCTTCAAAGGCCAGGCGGTATTGAGCGGGTTTGATTTCCTGATTATCATTGGGAAAATGAATTTTGCGAAGGGCGGAGCGTAACGGTTCCAGGGCATATTCCTCCCGTATGTGAGAAGGAATGTAGTCGTCAATTTGCAAGCGGGAAGAGGTTAAAAGCGAGGCAATATGATACCGAAAAAAGCGGGAGGTGACACCTTTCGTGGTGGCGTATTCGGGGACGAGACGTCCGGTATGAAGCAGTGATTTATTGGATTTGATGGGTTCGAGGACGGCATCTCGTAAGCTCGGGGTGCGTCCGTCTCGGTGAAGAGTCCCCGCAACGGCCATGATTGTTCCTTCCTGTGCCTGTTTAAGAATAAACTGTTGATTGAACCAAATTGCTTTAATCTGGCCCGTAGTATCGGCAAATGTTACCTCTATGATGCGTAATTTTTTCCCTCGGATCGGTTTTTGAGTTTTGGAGATTACCTCGCCCGTAATGGTGATCAGTTGTCCCGTTTCCAAATCGGATGTATCTGTAATGGAGAGGGTCCGGGAATAATCCAGGTATTTACGCGGTGTGTGAAATAACAGATCTTCTACGGTCGAAAGCTGAAGCCGGTCCAACTTGGGAACGTATGAGGAAGAAATTGAAAGGGTATAAAGCGGTGTGGAAAGCGTCAGCGTAGAGGACATACCGATAGAAGGAATGAAGGTATAGAGGGACTGATGAAAAATATGTGTATCCAGGAGGACTCGAACCTCCGACCTCAGGTTCCGCAAACCTGCGCTCTATCCAACTGAGCTATGGATACGATTTAGAGATGAAGAATGGTATCCAGTTTGTCCACTAAGGATTCTTGTCCGTCTTTACGCTCGATAAACTGCTCGAGAATGTTTGCAATATCTTCCGGATTTTCTCCTGTTAAAGGAATACGGATATACCGCATCATACCTTCGTGCAAAAACAACGATATAAATGATGCTTCTTCATCCTGAAGGATACCAAAAAACTTAATCATTGTGTAGGGGTAGACTTCATTTTCAGAAAGCTCAATACCTTCATCGGTAATGGTGACAGTGATTTCTTCCGGTGTGTTATGTAAGGTGAGGATTACGAGCACAGTTAGCAGAAAAAACACTACAAACATCATGGGGCTTTGCGTGAAAATGGCATAGCTCAATAAAATAAGAGAAATCAGACCGAATATCCCATACCATACCGGACTGTGTTCTCGTTGAACGTATCGCGGAGTGGTGTATGAATACAGAATTTCCGTTTGAGAAGAAGACTTAGTTTGGGACGTATCGGAAGCCATAGTTACGTACTTCGTTTGTGTTTTTCACGCCATTGCTTGATGGCACTGTGATCTCCCGACCGTAACACCTCCGGTACGGTCCAAACCGAGGGGGCGGTCTTTTGGGTTAAATCGGGAATTTCGGGAGTGAATTCAGCGGGACGAGTATACTGTGGATATTCACCGACCGAACCATTATCAAAGCTTTCCTCTTCAAGTGAGGCTGTATTTCCCAGTACACCGGGAATAAGACGCGTAACCGCGTCCATGACAATAAGAGCGGGAAGTTCTCCGCCGGTTAATACGTATTCACCGACTGAGAGTGTTTCATGAACGAGATGTTCCTCCACTCGAGCGTCAACCCCCTCGTAACGTCCGCAGATGAGAATGCAATGATCCACTTCGGTTTTCATTCGGGATGCTTTTTGTTGGGTGAATCGGTTTCCGCTTGCTCCAAACAAAATCACATGTCTGCGTCGAGCGTTATACTGCTGAATGATATATTTCAACCCTTCATAGATTGGTTGGGGCTGTAAGATCATACCAGGCCCCCCTCCGAATGGACGGTCATCCACTCGTCTGTGAGGATCATCGGTGAACTCACGCAGGTTATGAAGATAGATATCTACATATCCATGTTCCACAGCTCTTTCCAGAATACTAAACTCGGTGTATGGGCGAATTGTTTCCGGAAATAGAGTGAGGACGTCGAATCGCATACCACACTCTTCTGTTGTTTGTTAAACTTCCTCTTCTTCCGTATCTCCTTCGGTTTCTGCGGAAGTTGAACGTTCGGCATCTTCACTGCCATCCGGTTCGAGAATTTTAAGATTAACACGCGCGTTGTTACGGGCTCCCACAATACGAAGCAATGTACGAATCGCTTTGGCGGTCGAACCGTCTTTCCCGATAACGTACCCCATATCTTCAGGGTTTACTTGGAGAGTGACCAAGACGCCCATCTCATCTACATTGCGTTCCACGATTACGTCTTCGGGGTTATCCACAATAGACTTCACTAGCATCGAAACGAATTCTTTATCAGTTACATTATTCATAACTGTCCCTTACCTTATATCGCTATGGTACATAGCTTACACACATTGTAGCACAGATAACCCCAAAGTTGTCCACATACCATGGTATGGGATATATGTGGATTTCTTTAAAACGGTATACATCGGAAAAAATAGAACGCATCTTAAAAGTCTGTTATTTCCTATGAATATAGAGGCCATCTCAAAATTATTCTAGGTGAAAGTCTATGAAGGCGACAGAGACGTATTCACTGGCATTTAACGCCTACGGCCTACCATACCCAAAATTCGTTCATACGCTCTGTCGCCTTCATATGCGTAAAATAGAGGAA
>JAHEOE010000044.1 GCA_018609785.1 Minisyncoccota bacterium
CTGTTGTTATTAACTAATCTTATAAATACTCCCCTCTCTTAACACTTCTTATTACTTCCTGCTGTAGGAGTACCAGTATAAATAACAGCGGACCTCATACGTATCTTTCTGCTAGTTGGGCAAGAGCTTATCATGATTGCTTACCAGAGCACCAAACAATTTATTCAAAATCTACGCATATAAAATTACATCGAAATACAGTTTCTCCATCTTCTATATCTGTATGAAACGCTTCTGCTGACCAAGAACCACTACTAGGTCTTATACGACAATGTTTTTCACCATCCCAAAGATGAGAATCTCCACTATAATCTCGATTCTCTTGACCTCCAGAGAAGCACAAATCATGATCATAGGTACGAGTTTTTGTTTCTGCCCCACTAACTTGGATCGTATACCACTCTTTGTTAGATATATTGGTAGAACCAGAATCATTCACATAACTCCTAATGGCATTTGCCGTGGCAAGGTCATTATCACTACCATCGGAACTAATATCTGTACGAATGTTACTAACCGCTGTACCACTATCTAGAAGTATTTGTGTTGCCTTCATCTCACCTACTACGGTTAACTTACTCCCCGGATCCGAAGTTCCGATTCCAACACGACCTCCCGGTTTCACCCTTATACGTTCTTCATTATTAGTAAATATCCCTAATTCACCGTCTCCTTGCTGTTCAAGCCCCGTATCAGAATCCCCGAGAGCCAATTGTATGTCAGGACTATTAGTGCCAATTCCAAGTCGCTTATTACCATCATCCCATTTCAAATCACTCGACCCCTCAAAACTTCCTCCGTCATTAAACTGTATAGCTCCATCGTTTCCACCCGGCTCATTAATAAGATCATTAATAAGCTCAGTTACATACTTTCCTTCATCTTCTACAAAATATTTAGGCGCGCTCATTTCCACATAAGCCGTAACACTGTCTACTGCATTAATACTGCCGCCGGAATCAATATTACTCGTCACGAAAAGACCGTCGCTGATATTTGCCGCTCCGTTAACATCCAACGTGTTCCCCGGAGAAGATGTCCCAATACCAAGTTGCTCATTAGCATCATCCCATACGAAAGAAGACGAGCCTGCAAAACTATTTCCGTCCTTATACTGTATAGCTCTATTCGGACCTCCCGGAGTACCTTCAACGCTACTTACATAATTTTCAATAGCTTCTTGAGTCAGAAGAATATCCGATGGACCAAATGGACTACTTGAAGTTACTCTATCATTACGAATGCTTACAACAGAAGTTCCAGCCCCCCCAGAGTTTCCACCAAGCAAAGCCAGTCCATCTGCTTTTATCTCTCCTGCAACAGTCAAAAGAGAACCCGGATTAGGAGTTCCAATTCCGACGTTACCGCTACTTCTTATCCGCATTTTTTCATCATTATCCGCCTTAAACGCCAAAACTCCATCAGTGGGAACGTTAATTCCGGAGTCATTATCATCAACCGCCAAATCAAGAAGAGCCTCTTCGTTTGCTTTACCGGAATCATTATTCCCTTGGACATGAAGGTCCCCATCGACATCTAATGCGTTCTGAGGAGCACTACTCCCACTTCCGATCAGTAAATTACCTTCTTTTCTCTGATCGTTATCACTCACATTCAACGGCAACGGCGCGTTACCTTGGGTTGGAGCTTGGTCATTATCCTCGAAGGAATTCGCAATTTCTGTTTGAAATATACCTACCAACGCCGCGGCGCTTACACAAACCAGTCCCGCGTACATACCGTAGGAGAACAGTCGATGGGAAGAAGGGGTTTTCATACGTTTAAGGTTACATTTATATCTATTTTTTCGGACTGATTTCAGAATATCACACATCTCACGCAACGCAATAGCGGAGAGGAGCCAGTCCTTACGTTCAAGTTACACACGTACTTTAGAGCTGTACGGACTCTTTTTCGGAATTTTCCTCGGACTCGGAAGACTCCAAATTGATCTCCGCTCCGGGCGGACGGGCCAAAATCTCATCAATCTGTTTGGCCCGGGATTGGTCCTCCCCGGCAGTCACGCGAATCAACCGAGCGGGGATGGCGGTTTTGCCGATGGCGTTGGAGGTAGGCCGAATCTCCACGCGATCTCCGCCGGAGAGCTCCTGAACACTGATCTCTTTGCGCTCGAATCCTTGCGGCGGACGCGGAGCAGACTCCTGATTTTGGGAATCGGTGATCTGCTGATAATACGTCCTCTTTTCCTCAAGCACAACGCTGGGTTCTCGCGGAATGCGTTGCTCAATACGGGTATTCTCCGTTACGTTCACCGGCACTTCCTTACCGGTGCTCTCTAAAGTTACGCGGACTTGGTTTCCGCTGACACTTACCACGGTCGCATCAATTTCTTGGTTACGCGCGTACGTTTCCATCTGCGGAAAGACATCGTCCTGTTGCAACTGTTGCTCGGCCTGCGTGCGTTGGGCTTCCTGTCCGTTCCACAACACAATTCCCAATACCACTCCCCAAACCACGGCTACACCGGTTACGGCGCTGAATCCCACGAGAAAGGAGTTGCGTTTTATCTTCTTTAGCAATGAGTGTTGTTTCATATATGTTTCTTTACATTTATGTTTTTCTCTCCTAAGATTAATTTTAGAATATCATATATATTAAGTAACACAACAGGTATGCCGTATCCACACCAAGAGACGGAACACAAATGGCAAGAGCAATGGGCAAACGGGTTTGTCGACTACCGAGCCGGTCAATCCGCTGAAAAAGAAAAGCGCTACATTCTCGCGGAATTTCCGTTTCCGTCCGGGGCGGGTCTTCATGTGGGGCACCTTCGCAGTTATGTCGCCCTGGATATCATCGCCCGCAAGTCTCGTATGGAAGGATACGACGTGCTTTACCCCATGGGCTGGGACGCGTTCGGACTTCCCACGGAAAATTACGCCCTCAAACACGGAATTTCTCCGCAACAGGCCACCAAAGAAAATATCGCGAATTTCAAACGACAGCTGGCGCCCATGGGCCTTTCGTTTGACTGGAGTCGGGAAATAAACACGACCGACCCCGGTTATTACCGATGGACGCAATGGCTCTTTTTGCAGTTTTATCATCAAGGACTTGCCTATAAGGCCGAAGTCCCCGTTTACTGGTGTCCCAACTCCCAGATCACTCTGGCGGCCGAAGAAGTCTCGGACGGCAAATCCATTCAGACGGGCGAACCGGTGGAGAAAATGCCCATGACGCAGTGGATGCTCGCCATCACCGAGTACGCCGATCGGCTTCTGGAAGGACTCGACGAAGTGGATTATCTCGAGGAGATAAAAACCCAACAACGCAACTGGATCGGCCGAAGCGAGGGAGCGCGGATATACTTCAAGACCGAACACGGCCAAACCGTGGAAACCTTTACCACCCGTCCCGATACCATTTACGGCGTAACCTATATGGTGCTCGCTCCGGAACACCCGGCGGTTTCCGAACTTCTCGAACACGCCTCCAATCCGGACGAGATCCGATCTTACGTTGAAGAGGCTGAACGCCAAACAGACCGAGAACGCCAGGCCAAAACCGAAAAAACCGGCGTTCATATCGGCGGAGTCCATATGATCCACCCTTTGACCGGAGCTTACCTCCCCGTTTATATCGCCGATTACGTCTTGATGGATGTGGGTACGGGCGCCATTATGGCGGTTCCCGCCCATGACGAACGCGATTACGAATTTGCCCGGCGATTTGAACTGCCCATGGAAACAGTCGTCAAACCGGACCAAGGAGATGTCCCCGAACTTCCCTATCCTGAGACGGGCGAACTCATTAACTCCGGAGACTGGACCGGACTTACCTCGGCCGAAGCCACGCAACGCATTATCGAATATCTGGAACAAGAATACTTGGGTCAACGGGACGTAAACTACAAAATGCGCGATTGGGTATTCTCCCGTCAGCGCTACTGGGGAGAGCCGATCCCGATCGTTTATTGTGAGCAATGCGGCGAAGTTCCCGTTCCCGAAGACCAACTCCCCGTCGAACTCCCGGAAGTGGAAGCGTATGAGCCAACCGAGACCGGTGAAAGCCCCTTGGCGAATATTGACCGGTGGGTGAATACCGAATGTCCCGAGTGCGGCGGATCCGCCAAGCGCGAAACCGATACCATGCCCAACTGGGCCGGCAGTTCCTGGTACTACTTACGGTATATTGATCCGCAGAACGATCAAGCATTCGCCGACTATGACAAACTGGCCGAATGGTTGCCCGTTGACCTGTATAACGGAGGAATGGAACATGTCACTCTTCACCTGCTTTACTCTCGCTTCTGGCATCAATTCCTCTATGACCTTGGGTATGTCCCCACGCGCGAGCCGTATCAAAAACGCGTCTCACACGGCATTATTCTCGCCGAAGGCGGGGTAAAAATGTCCAAATCTAAAGGCAACACTATCGACCCCATGGAAATGGTTGAGAATTTCGGCGCGGATACCTTCCGCACCTACGAAATGTTCATGGGCCCGTATGATGAGATGATCGCCTGGGATATGAACGGAATTAAAGGCGTGTACCGCTTCTTAACCAAAATTTGGCACTGGTACACCCGTCAGACCGAAGGGTATGGAGAGACGGTATCCGATGACTCTCACCTGCAATACAGCCTTCATAGCCTGATCAAGAAAGTAACCGATGATATCGAGGCCATGAAGTTTAACACGGCCGTAAGCGCCTTGATGGAATTCACCAATGAATGGCAGAATTATCAGCTCTCGGCCGAAGACTTCGGCGCTTTCGCCCGGTTGCTTGCCCCGTTCGCGCCGCACCTCGCCGAAGAACTGTGGACGGGAACCGGAGCGCAAAATTCAGTTCATCATGCCGAGTGGCCCTCGTATGATCCGGACCAAATCACCTCGGACATAGTCACGTATCAGATTCATGTCAACGGCAAAGTACGCGGTATGCTCGAAGTTGCCCCTCATACCGACGAAGAAACCATCAAACAGAACGCCCGAGAACAAGATAATGTCGCCCGCCACCTGGAAGGCCAAACCATTAAAAAGATGATTGTCATTCCGCAAAAGGTGGTCAGTATTGTGACGGAATAGCACAAACGATATATGCCCTGTGGGCATGATATACTATAGATACATGTACTCTTCGAGTACGATATACGGTGGCTGATACAGTGGATATACGGTTGTGTGACTAGAGACCATCTCAAAAATAAACTTTTGGTTCCTCTATTTTACGCATATGAAGGCGACAGAGCGTATGAACGAATTTTGGGTATGGTTAGGCCGTAGGAGTTAATGGCAGTGAATACGTCTCTGTCGCCTTCATAGACTTTCACCTAGAATAATTTTGAGATGGCCTCTAGTAGCATGTAGCGAGTAGCAGGTAGGGGGAAGACCCTATTTCAGTGACTGTCTGACATAGCATTAAAATAACCGAGAATATACGTCGATACGGCAGTCCCCTGAAAATAGGATCTAAAAGTCATCTCAAAATCACCAATCTTCCGTAACATCAACAACATATGACATTTGACCTGAATCAGTACTCAGAACATACCGCGCTTCAAGACTTGGCAACGCAATTCCGGCAAGGCAGTGTATTGGTCTACCCCACCGATACCATCTACGGACTGGGCGGTCGCGCCGATGACAGAGATGTTATAGATCGTGTCTTTCGAATAAAAGCACGGGACCGAAGCAAACCACTTTCGGTGGTGGTGGCGAACATGGACATGCTCTCCACTGCAACCGATCCGTCCGACAGTCACCACGCATTTCTTGCTCGTCTGTTCCCGGCGAAAGTAACCGTCATTCTCCCGAAAACGAACTACTTACCCGACGAATTGGTGCATAACGAACCGGAAAACGGCCTTGCCGTACGTATTCCGGACGATCTGTTTCTCCGTCGCTTGGTGGATAAGATTTCGGTCCCTCTCATTAGCACCAGCGCCAATCCATCCGGAGAAAAACCGCCGCATACGTGGGACGAACTCCAACAGACGTGGGGAGGATTCTCTGAAAATCCCGACGGTCTGGTCTATCGCGAAGATCAAGTGTCCCCGCAACCCTCCACGATTATTGATCTCAGGGATAATGTCCCCGTCATTATACGAGAAGGCTCGGTTCCCGCCGCCGAACTGTATCGGCTGTGGGATTCTGTAGAGTAAGAGAGGTAACGTATTTTGAAATTCAGCAGAGAACATAAACTGGACCCGATACACGATGGATACACAGTTGATATACGGTTGTGAGGTGAAGAGTAGCAGGTAGCGAGTTATTAGAATTTAGTATTTGAAGTTCAGAACGCATCTCAAAAGTCTGTTATGCCCATATGAACGAAACGGTAGGCTATGGGTAGAATCGGCGTTGTGAAGTGAATATGAGCCGTACCCCGAAATGAGGAAAACACAACCAGTACTAAGGACGGAGGAGCTCCCCTACTTTTGAGATGGCTTCTAATTCGTCTCCTCGATATGCGTATGAGACAATTCCTCAAGCGTTTGAGCGTCAGAGACATGGTATTCGCCCACCCGAGTACGTTCCAATTCTTCCAGATACGCGCTGGTGCCAAGCATATCCCCGATATCTTCGGCCAAAGTGCGGACATACACACCGCTGTGGCACGTAAGCGTAATCGTCAGATACGGATACTCGTATTCCGCAACATCAATACGCTCAATATATACCTGACGCGGATCACGAACAATTTCTTTACCTTCACGAGCCAATTCATAAAGCTTTTTTCCTTCTACCTTCACCGCCGAGTGCATAGGCGGAATCTGCTCAATCTCTCCTTGAAACTGCGACACCACATACTCTACTTCCGACCTATCAGGAATCTCACGCTCAATATCAACCTCAGTAATGAGTCCGTCCCGATCGGCCGTAGAGCTTTCCGATCCCAATCTGATACGCGCATGATATTCTTTTTCCAGCTGCATCAACTCATCACTTTGCCGCGTCGCTCCGCGTCCGACCAGTATCACCAAAACGCCCGTGGCAAACGGATCCAGCGTACCGGCGTGTCCGACCTTTTTTATTCCGGAAATTTCCCGCACTCGATCCACGACATCATGCGAGGTTATCCCGGTCGGTTTGTGAACATTTAAAATCATATTTGTTTATCCTACCAAAATTCCCACGATATACGCAATTACTGCCGCAAGTCCCCCGAGAATCAGAACTTCACCGACCGACCGAACCGGGCTCAATCGCGTGACTCGCCATCGCAACAACCCGAGGAGGAATAAGGCAATCACCGTATTTACCACGGCCCATACAAAACTGGCATCCGCGTCTACAGAAGCAAAGAAGTACGGAATCAACGGAATGGTTCCAAATATAAGAAAGGAAATAAACGTAACCAGTCCGTTTACGGCCGGTTTTTCTTCGGAATTGGACTCTCCGTGTTTGAACTGCATCAGAAAATCCAACCACAACTCCTCATTTTTAGCCAAAATATCGGTCATACGGTAGGATTCTTCTTGAGAATACCCTCGCTTACGAAACAGACGCAAAGTCTCCTCTTTTTTGTTCATCGGCTCTCGCCCTAATTCATTCTTTTCTTGAGCGCGCGCCGAACGGTACGAGTCTTGTTCGCTCCGAAGACTCAGAAAATCTCCCAAGCCCATACTTGTGGCATCGGCAAACAGATTCGCCAATCCAAATAATACCACTACCCCCACACCAAGCGTACTGTCTACATTTCCGCTCGCGCCGGCAAATCCGGATACTACAGCAAACGTTGTAATAATACCATCGTTGGCGCCGTAAACAATCTCTTTGAGATACTCTCCAAAGACAGACCGACGGGAAGGACTGTGAATGAAATGAAAAAAACGTGTAATACCCATAGTCTCTTTGTTATATACCATACACACCTTGGAACTACCAAACATAGTATGGTATCATTTCCCATAAGATAAGTCAATAATATACATTTCCATGAAAAGCGGACGAAGCGCAACCTATATATTGGGAGGAGTTGCCATAGCCGGCCTGCTGGTGGGAGGAAGTGTATTTGTTATTCAAGAGCGGGAATTTCGGGTGGAAGCGGGAGAAATTACCGTATCTGAACAGAAGGGACATCAAGCGCTCAAACAACACGTAACTTCTCTTCAGAACACCACGTTCACCCTCGCATATAAAGACACCACAACAGAAACATCCCTGCAAGATTTGGGTGTTTCCATTGATCTTCAACAAACTATCCAAAAAGCAAAGGACGTCCAAGACTCACGTTCCGTATGGCAAAACCCGATGGCTCTTTTTCAAGAAGAACGCATCGACATTCAATACGATACCGACACCACGCAACTCCGAAAAACCTTAACCACCGATTTTCAGGCCAATCTCAAACGTCCGCAAAATGCCTCCTACACCATCAAAGAGGGCTCGCTCCGGATAACCTCGTCCCAACCCGGCCGTGCGTTTGATATCGATGCGTTTCAGGCCAATCTGCAAAAGGTTATCAACGGGAGTAAAGACACCTCTACCCTTTCCGTGTCACTTACCGACACCCCTCCGGAAGTGAGTAAAGAAAACCTCATAAACCTCAGGCCAAAAGTCAAAACGTATGTTTTGCCCGACCACACGTTCGTCTACGCCGATCGGTCTTGGAAGGTTTCTCCTCAAACACTGCTTTCTTGGCTGGTCGTGGAAACCCAACAGAATAAACCGCGGTTGATATTCCGGAAAGAAAAAATCCGAACCTATCTTCAAGAGGAAATTGCGGATGAATTCAACCTTTCCCCCCGTGACGCCAATGTGTACTTCAATCCTCAAACTCAAAAGCTTCAAATTACCTCTGAAGGACGAGAAGGCCGTATTGTCCATGTCAATCGCTCCCTCAAACAGTTTCTTGAAGATCTGAGGGTCGGCGAAAACCAAACACAACTCGTTGTGGACCGCCCCGAACCCGGGGTTTACCGGAAAAATATCCACGAACTGGATATCTCCGCCAAACTTGGTTCGGGGACCACCACGTTCACCGGATCCAGCGCCTCACGTATTAACAATATCAAAACCGGAGCGGCGGAAATGAGCGGCTCTTTGGTCATGCCCGGCGAAGAATTTTCGTTTGTGGAAACACTCGGTCCCGTAACAGCCGCCACCGGATACGAGCCCGAAATCGTCATCAAAAACGGGCAAAACGTCCCCGAATACGGCGGCGGCATTTGCCAGGTTTCCACCACGATGTTCCGCGCGGTCATGGATACCAGTCTGGAGATTACCGCGCGTCGGAACCACTCCTATATTATTCCCATCTACGGCAAGCCCGGGTTTGACGCTACTATTTACCAACCACGCCCGGATTTCGCCTTCAAAAACACCACTGACTCCCCCATTCTTCTGCAACATCAAGTCAACGGCACACGTATAACCTTCAACATCTATGGCTCTCCCAACAATAAACGCGCGGAAGTGGAAGGTCCGTTCACCCTCCAAAAGAATCCGGACGGAAGCACCAAAACCGTAGTTCACCGCAATGTCTACAATACCGAAACCGGTCAACGTGTAGACAGAGACTCCTTTTATTCGTATTATGAACCCCGGAACAATTTTGAGACGGTTTCAGCGTATGAGTAGTGGTTAGTATTTAGAATTTGGTATATAGAATTTGGAATTTATGAAAGAGAAGCCAGAAGTGAGAAGCCGGAAGCCAGGAATATCTAGAGATACAGTTGCGGGTACGGTTGATACATATGCTCTTCGGGCATGATATACAATTGCAGATACAGTTGATACATGATAGATACATGTACTCTTCGAGTACGATATATGGTTCCTTATTGTGTCCTCCTCTTTTTAAAGAGTGAGGTGTCCGTAAGGACGGAGGAGTTCTCCCTACTTTGGATATGAGTTCTACTTTTACAAGAAATAAAAACCTTTTAAGTCGGCCTCCGGAAATTGTACACTGACAGAGTATCCTTCCCCGACCGCGTTCACCTAACGATTTCGATTCATGCTCAAACTCTACAACAGCCAAAGCCGACAGATCGAACGCTTTAAACCGCTTCATAAACGTCGGGTATCCCTCTACGCGTGCGGGCCAACGGTCTATGACTATCAGCACATCGGAAATATGCGCCGGTTCGTCTTCCATGACCTTCTCAAACGCGTCCTGAACTATAACGGGTATACCGTCTATTCGGTTATGAACATCACCGATGTGGGACATCTCACCGATGACGCTGACGAAGGAGAAGATAAGCTCCAAATGGGTGCCGAACGAGAACGCAAAACCGCCTGGGATATCGCGCGTTTCTACGAAGACGTATTTTTCACCGATCTGGAACGCTTAAACATAAGCCCCGACAGTCACTATCCGCGCGCCACGGAATATATACCCGCTCAACGTAGCCTGATCCGCAATCTGGAAAAAGCCGGATATACCTACCAATTGGAAGACGGCATCTATTTCGACACCGGTAAATTGGAGAGCTACGGAGAGTTAAGCACTCTGGACCTTGACAACATCCACGAAGGAGCCCGCGTTTCCGTCGGGAATAAACGCAATCCCACCGACTTCGCGCTTTGGAAATTCTCCCCGACCAACAAACAACGCGATATGGAATGGGACAGTCCGTGGGGGGTGGGCTTCCCCGGCTGGCACACGGAGTGCGTTGTCATGAGCGACGCACTTCTCCACGCTCCGTTTGACATTCACACCGGCGGCAAAGACCATTTAGCCACCCATCACCCCAACGAAATTGCTCAGTTCGAGGCACTCACCGGCAGACCTCTCGCGCATTACTGGCTTCATTCCTACTTCCTTACCTTTGAGGATTCCAAAATGTCCAAGTCCGCGGGTACATTCCTCACCCTTTCCGATCTGCTCGAACACGGCTATACCGCTCTGGATTTCCGCTTCTTCTGTCTGCAAGGCCACTACCGCAGTGATCTCTCTTTTTCCTACGAAATTCTTTCTCAGTCGGCCCGCAGTCTCGCACGTATTCGAGAATTCCTCCGCCGCGTACACCACAAAACCAACCGCAAGAACCCCGAGATCATGCCGCAGATCAAAAAATTGGAAAAAGACTTCCGAACCGCAATCAACAACGACCTCGACACCTCGACCGCTCTTGCGCGCATCTTCGACTTTATCCACGATGTCAACAAACGCATGGACGCGGGCGAAGACGTTCCCCAACGCCATATCGAGAAAATGTTCATGCGCTTTGATCGCGTATTGGGACTTGATCTCTTCCCTATTGAGACAGACGAAATTCCTAATGAAATCAAACAATTGGCCAAAGAACGAGAACAAGCCCGCGTAGCTAAAGACTTTGCCACCGCGGACCGTATTCGGGATGAAATTGTTGCGAAAGGCTACGAAATCCGCGACACAGAAAACGGCCCCGTTATTCAGATATCAAGCTAGAACGGCATCTTAAAAAATGAGAGATTATTTTAGCATCCGAAATTTAGAGCCCATCGGACATGATACACGGTAGCGGATACGGTGGATATACGGTTGTTTCAGGAGCAGTTCGTATCTCGGGAGTATCGTATGTGTCCTCCTCTTTTTAAAGAGGAGGAGCCCCGAAGGGGGGGGGGAGGAGTTCTCTCTACTTTTGAGGTGCATGCTAACAAATGTTTTCTAAACGTCGATACGGCAGTCCCCCCCGAAAATAGGCTTTCGTAAGAAAGCCGTAAAAAACATCGCATGTTTTTTAAGTGACCGTACAAGCTTCGATCGACTTTCCCTAACGGGTATTTCCTCCTTTTTAAAAGGAGGAAAACACAATTGGTAATTTTTTCGATACGGCAGTTCTCCGAAAATAGGCTTCCGAAAGGAAGCCGTAAAAAACACTAACGTGTTTTTTCAGTGCCCGTCCAAAAAGCGAAGCCGAGCCTTTGATGGTGCAAAAATGCAGTCCCCACTGTTGGAAGATAGGCTCCGGCAGGAGCCGGAAGAAACCCAAGGTTTCTTCAGTGCCCGTCCAAACGTCGAGCCAAAGGTGGGACTCGAACCCACAACCTTCACCTTACGAAGGTGCTGCTCTGGCCGATTGAGCTACTTTGGCACTGTCCCCTAGTATACTTATTCACCCTTGGTTTTGCAAATATACCTCCCCTTTCATTACTCACATAAAAATCATCTCAAAAACATGCTTTGAGCGATATGGTGTAACGTTTTAATCTCGGATTATGGCTTATATTAACTCACAAAGCCTAACCTACCCATAGCCCAAGTTCCTTCATATCAACCATAATCCTCGATATAGGTTATGTATAAGATTTTTGCCATGCGTTTTACATACCCAATGTCATTGACAATCTACCCTTTTGTAGTATACATTATAAATCGTACCTTGAATTACAGAGGAGTGTTAAATGTATTCACATACTATAAATGAAGTCAGCAGACAACTACATGGCAATTTCCCTCTCAATGCCGCTAATTCAACGATCAGAGCGATTTTAAAACAACAAAACCAAGAAAATCCGTCTGATCTTGAAGAGTTAAAGGGAATCATTGAAAGTAAAATTCATGGTTCTCACCGACCCAAAGAAGAGAAAGAAACTCTCAAAGAAGCCGTACATACAGTTACCTAAGTCTGTGTCATAATACGTGTCAGTTCAGCCCCGCCGTACCAATCGGCGGGGTTTTTAGAGCCCATCTCAAATTGCATATGTTGTGTTACATTACCGTGTTATTGCGGACCTAAGTATACTATGACACAATTGAAATAGATAATATACAATGCTATGGAAAAATTTCGCGAACCTCAAGTGACCGAAAAAGACCAACCAACCACCGAAGCACCTACGGAAGAAGAACCCGATTTGGCCAAAGTCGAAACAGACGAATACGAAGAGGATGACCTAAGTTATATTCTCAACCAATTAGAATCATTAGAAAAGAAAGACGAAGAAGAGAAAGAAGAGAACGCTCTTCCCAAACAACACAGTATCGAAACCCGATCCGCGAACGAAGAACGCCACAAACAACAGCAAAAAGATGCCGCCCAATTGGAGCACATCCGAACCAATCTCACCTTACAGAACATCAAAGAACGCTTGGAAGAAAACAATGTTCCCATACACGTCCGAGAAACGGACAATAAGCGAGTGTTAACAATAGGGAACAAATTTTACATCACCGAAGGAGCGGAAGACGAATTTTTACAGCAATCCAAAGCCAAATATGATATTCCAGAAACCGACAAGATTGCCTCCTGGGATTTTACGCCGGAAGTTGCCGGAACCAATATTAAACGTTCTCAGGAGGATGAGAAAACAAAGATTCAATCCAAGAAATCATTCTTTGCATCGATGTTAAAACTTGCTTATGAGTACAACCAAGAAAAAGATCTCAAACGAAAACTACAAAAAAAACAAGAACTCTATCGTCAACTTGCCGCGGAGCAGGAAGATCTGGAGGATCTGGAGGATCTGGAAGATACGTCACATACATCATCAGATAATTTTAGTACTGAAGCTGACATACTGTCCGAACTGAAAGCATTGAACAATGAAAGGATGTACGAATTTTCTCGACACATGTTCGGAGAAACCAACGAACAAATGGCCGCGTATTTCAAAAAACATCTTGGAGACGCCGTTGATATCATCGATTCTCACGAAGACCCCGACCTTTCCGCTAAAGAAGACTACCGTCGGTATAACGTACATGTGGATTTGGATCAATTGGAAGATGACAACCTTCTAACCCACTTGCACGACAGATATCAGGAAATTCAACGCCAAGAAGAGGAGATGACATAACCGGATACCGGTCCGAGTATGATTCACATATATGCACCTAGATCATATATTTTCCAATAAAAAGAGAGTCCGAAATGTTCTCGGACCCTCACAGATTCATACCTTAAGCGCTCCATTGGTCACGTGCTCTGCTCACCCCTTCTTCCAGCTCTTCTACGGTGATGCCAATATATGAACAGAACGTTTTCAACATAAACACCAACTCCGTATATTCATCAGAATTGGTTCTGGGTGAAGAGTCGAACTGCACGCTTCCCATATGTTTAACACATTCTCTTTCCACTACTTCCAGATTATACACTCTCCGAACCAAGTCTACGTTCTGATTGAAATACATTTCTTGAAAAAATTTGTGAGATATGTTTTTCGCCAGATATGTGAACCATGTCTCACAAGCTTGCAAGACACCAAATCGGAGGGCATAATCGGATAATCCGAACAGGTATTGCGCATCCCATAAACATGAGTAAAGCGTAAATACAACTCTTTTAAAGTCATCTGTCAGAACCGTTCTATGGAGGTAATACTCCATAAACGTAGGATCTTTGTGTAACTCTAATCCTAAATCCGAGATCGAAAACGTGTCTTTTCCGATACACTGAGATGAAGGGAATACACGATGGCGTAAAACATCTGTCCAGATTTGAGTCGCCTCACGTATTCCGTCTTCTGCCATTTGGTGAGATAAATGCGTATTCTGTACCAAATAGCGCGCAATATCGCGTAAAACTCCCTTCCCGTCTTGCCAGCCGTCAACAGCATGATCAAAAAAGAAGCGGGCTTCTCGAATGTTTACATTTTTAGGAAGCACTCCATATTCGCTGTTTTTTCCCAATACCCATCTATGGGTAACTTCCCTGGCAAACGTTGACTGAACCTGATTTCTTAAACCGTATTGAGCACTGAATCGTAACGGAGTATGCATGGAGAATTCCTCCTTAGAAAAAAAGAACAATGCATATATAATCTATCAGCAACCGCACAAACCGTCAAACCATACATATCTCTTTGAATGCCTCAATTAACTAAGTAAAAGCCCAATCAGTTCACTCTTTATACGAATCTCAAAATACAACTGTGTATCCATCGTATATCCACTTTGCTACTAGAAGTCATCTCACCTATAAATCCTATATGAAGGCAATAGAGCGTATGAACGAATTTTGGGATAGGGTGTGGCCGTAGGCGTTAATGGCAGTGAATACGTCTCTGTCGCCTTCATAGAATTTCACCTTAAATAATTTTGAGATGGTCTCTAATAACTTGCTGCCCGCTACTTGCTTGCTACTATTCACACAACCGTATATCCAGATATTCCTGGCTTTTCACTTCTGGCTTCTCTTTCATAGATTCCAAATACTAAATTCTCATAACTCGCTACTGTTTCCGATTCTGGATTTCAACCTTGTCTCCATGCTACAATATCCTCATATAAAGAGATTGTATGACCGAAATTCCCGTGCACGTAAGTTCTATTGCCCATACCTTGATTGAGGCGGGGTACGAAGCGTACCTCGTAGGAGGGAGCGTGCGTGACGTGCTTGCGGACAAAGAGCCCAAAGACTGGGACTTCACCACCGACGCGCCGCCGGCAAAAATCCAGGAACTTTTCCCCGATTCCGTCTACACCAATGATTTTGGAACGGTGGGAATCAAACACCGCAAATCTGAGGACGAGACGGAAATTGTGGAGGTTACCACCTACCGCGCGGAATCGGCCTACGAAGACGCGCGTCGTCCGAAAGAAGTCTCCTTTATTTCCTCAGTGACCGAAGATTTGGCTCGCCGAGACTTTACCATCAACGCCATGGCGCTTCATCCCACCGGTGAGGTGGTGGATCCGTTTGGAGGAGCGCAAGATCTGGAACGCGGCCTCATTCGCACGGTGAACAATCCCGACGACCGCTTTCAAGAAGACGCGCTCCGCCTGATGCGAGCCATACGCTTTGCCTGTCAGCTAAACTTCTCTATTGAAGACGAGACGTGGGACGCTCTGCACCGGAACGCGGATAATTTCGCGCACATCGCGTCCGAACGTATTAAAGACGAATTCAATAAATTGCTCCTGACCGAGACACCCATGCGCGGAATAACTCTGTTGGAAGAGGCGGGACTCCTCTCCTATATTATGCCCGAACTGCGGGAAGGCATTGACTGCGGACAGAACAAACATCATATCTACACCGTCTGGGAACACAACCTCCGAAGTCTTCAACATGCGGCCGACCGAGGGTGGAACCTGACCATTCGCATGGCCGCGTTACTTCATGATGTCGCCAAACCTCGTACCAAAGCGGGCGAGGGGTATTACTCCACCTTTCACGGTCATGAGGTGGAAGGCGCGACCATGGCTTACGACATGCTTTCACGCCTGGCCTATCCCAAAACCTTCCGCGCCAAAATCTCCAAACTCGTGAGATACCACATGTTCTACTACGATGTCGGCGAAGTCACGGAACGTTCCGTCCGCCGCCTGGTTCGCAAAGTCGGTCAGGAACATATCGCGGATCTCATTAAACTCCGTCAGTGCGACCGCATTGGGAGCGGAACTCCCAAAGCGCGGCCCTACCGTCTGCGTCATTTCGAATACATGACCGAACGGGTTATGCAACAGCCGCTCTCAGTTTCCATGCTCGCCGTGGACGGGAGCGATCTCATACGAGAGCTCAACCTTACCCCCGGCCCCATCGTGGGCGCTCTGCAAAACGCGCTCCTTGTGGAAGTACTTGACAATCCGGACCATAACACACGCGAATATCTCCTAAACCGCGCGCGCGAACTCCAAGACCGCGACCCGCGGGAACTCAAACAAGCCACGAACGAAATTCTCGATGCCAAAGAAGAAGAACGGAGTCACCAACTCAAAAACAAATACCACCTAACCTAGTTCTCTATGTCCGTTCTCCCTGAATCTTATACAGATCATGATCTCAAATCAATTACGCAAATCTTAACACGCGCGTTTGAAAGTGTAGCCCCGGGAGAGATGGAAAACGGAGTATCCGCCATTCCCAACCCGCTGCCACCCTGCACACTTGTGGCAGAAGACGAACCCTTCCAGATTATGGTAGTGGGAGGTACAAACTTTCGCAGCGCGCGCGCTCGATTGCATAACGGGCAGATCATTATCGATGAAGTACAGGAATGCGAGCTTCCTCTTCTCGCCACCCGCAAAACCTTTCTTTCGTTACTTTCCGCGTATCTGATGGACGATATCTCTCTTCTGGCCGTAAACTTCTCCTTCCCGTTACAGGCATTTCTCCGAGAAGACCGACTGGACGGAACGATCATGAGAGGAAGCAAGCAACACACGCTCACCAATCTCAAAGGAAAAACCTTGGGACAAGAAATTGAAGCGTATGTTAACTCTACACGCACTCCCCCTCTCTCGGTTACGTGCGCTCACGACACTACCTGTCTATTGCTCGCCGCTTACGAACAAACCGGCCAATCTCCCCTCATTGGCGGTGTTATCGGCACGGGAATGAACTTTGCCCGCCTCGAGAACGAACGAGTGATTAACTTCGAGTCCGGGAATTTCTCCAACTTCCCCGCCACGGAAACCGGACAGAAAATCGACGAGGAAAGCGACACGCCGGGTGAACAACAGTATGAGAAGGAAGTGGCGGGTGCGTTTCTCCCCTTGCATTACAACCATTTCCTACAATTCCGGAACGCAGAGTTTACGCCCATTTCAACGACGGAAGACCTAAGTGGTATCGCCGCAGACGATCACCATCCGCATCGCGACGTCGCCCGCAGACTTCTGCACCGTTCGGCACGCCTGGCCGCCTGTCAAATAGCAGGACTCTTTCACGCCGGAGGACGCGATCCCCTCACCTTTGCCATGGAAGGAAGCCTGTTTTGGAAAGGCTGGAACTATCGCAAAACCATCACTCGCACCCTCAAGCTGCTTGACGTTCCTCCGTCCGCCATTCGGTGGACACACATCGAAGACAGCGCGCTTTACGGCGGCGGGCGTTTGGTTGTTGCATCAAATTATTCTTCACAGACCTAACCCGAGAAATCTCGATATATGCGCCTGGCGTGAGATATGGTAGCGGACACGATTGATATACAGTGGATATACGGTTGTGAAGTAAAAAGTAGCAGGTAGCACGTTATTAGAATTTAGTATTTGGAATTTGGAAATTAGTAGATATACGGTAGATACATGTGCTCTTTGAGCACGATATACAGTAGCGGATACAGTTGATATACAATTGCAGATACGATTGTATATCATGCCCAAAAGGCATATATATCATATCTTGCTACTCGCTACGTGCTACGAAATGTCACTTCCCCGACGGTAACGCCAGCGGCGTATACGGCAAATTCACCTCGTTGGCCTGCTTATAGGCAGCTCCCATAAAGGAAGCACCGGTAACCAGCATCAAATGAACTAAAAGATAGCGGATCAAAACCACCAACGCTCCTCCTTGAATAGTTGCCAACTCATATATCTCAATCAGATATTCGCCGATGGCGAAAAGCAACACACCAATAGCCATCACGGTTAGCCACAACATCAAAATTTTATGGTACTCCCCATCCGTAAACTGCTTGCTCTCGGTCCGGGCGGAAAAGAAATCGCGTTGTTCATAGACAATAATAGGCGCGGCGAAACTTTGCGTAAACCACACAAATAATGCGCGTATCATCAAAAGTATAACCGAGAGAGCTCCCAGGAGAAGAGGCAAGAACGTCGAAAAATCACCGGCAAAGTAAAAGACCCCTCCCACAATCGCGGCACCGGCCAAAAATAACCACACCGCCGTCCGTAAAAGCACGGCAATCTGCGTAAGAACCCCTCCGATAATTTCCAACAGAGCCCACCGAGACAAGAACATGCGCCGTCCGAACGAGATGTTATCCGAGAGCAAACTCACGCCCATCCCAAACGTCTGGCTCAAAATCACCAACTGCACAAGAAGCATGACCAGAAACGCCACCGCTCCCACAATCGCCAAATTGATAATCTCAATATCCGCCAATTGCGGAGCAATGAACGAATCGGACAAAAACTCCGGAAGATCGGCTTCTCGCTCGGAAAAAATTGTCTTTTGAATAATCCAACCTTGCGCGGATCGAAACGTCTCCCACATCACTAATACAATCCCCCCTTCAACAACATATATCACAATCAACGGTACTAAAAACGTTCCCACACGAGACAGACCGCGTTTTAGCACATC
>JAHEOE010000045.1 GCA_018609785.1 Minisyncoccota bacterium
ATTTCCAATGTGAATATTTCCTCGTTTATTAGCAATCTGCCACAAGGGAAGTCTACGGCTCACTTTTCTTCACCTAACGCAAGCGGGAGTACCTCTCAGGCGGCGAATATCGTGGAAATGTTGGAAGTTGGCGCTCGCGCGTTGCTCATTGATGAAGATACGTCCGCAACTAACTTTATGATCCGTGACCGACGGATGCAGGCGTTGATTGCCAAAGAAAAAGAACCGATTACGCCGTTTGTTGATAAAGTGCGCGCGTTGTTTGATGATTATGGTGTTTCGACCGTAGTTGTACTGGGCGGTAGTGGTGATTATCTTGACCGGGCGGATACGGTCATCGCCATGGATACGTTTGAACCATACGACGTTACCGAACGGGCGCATGAGATTGCCGAACTTTATCAGACCGGGCGCAGTGGAGAAGGCGGAGAGACGTTTGGAGATTTGCCCCAACGGCATCCGTGGTTTGCTTCGGTTACCGAGCAGATGTTTATGAATAAAGGACTGAAAGTCAAGGTTCCGGATACGCATACTATCAGACTCGGGAAAGAGAACATTGCCTTCTCGGCGGTGGAACAATTGGTAGACAAGAGTCAAACGCAAGCCATATCCGAGGTTATTAAGTATTACGTGACTAAAGAGCAAGCTACGAATGTTTCGGTTGCCGAACTTATGGATCGGATTGAGTCGCAAATTGCCAAAGAAGGGCTTGATAGCATTGTGCCCGGACATCGCGGAGATTTGGCCGGTTTTCGAGTCTTCGAACTTGCTGCTGTCATGAATCGTATTCGGTTGTTGGATTTTGAATAAAAAAAGCCCCTCTTGTTTGGAAGAGGGGGTGTAGTATTATTCGCTACTTGAAATTAAAGTTTTTCTGTGCTCTTCCAAGAAGACTTTATATTCCTCTCGGGAGAGTTTTTCTTGAGTGCTACTTGAGCTGATGTCCTTATAGCAAGGGTTATCAGGGCCTAGCTCTTTCTGTAATTCCATTAATAGGGTTTTTATTTCCCGGCATGTAGGAGAATTACAGCGTAGAATTTTGAGTTGAAACATTTGGTGTAATAGACCCATTGGAGTTCACTCCTCACAATAATAACGTACAAAAGTATTATATACTTATATACATATTATGTCAAATAAGTTTAACTGATTGTGCATATAATAAACGCTGAGTGTTTACTCAGCGTTTAAATATGTCAGGTACGTTTTTTGAGACTGGAAGAGAATACTTTACTTGTTAAGTAAGGGACTACATCTTCAAGATCTGAGGGAAAAGGGTAAGGTGCTAAAAACTTACTTAGTGCGGTATCCAGAGGAACAGCGGGAACACCGGGATGACAAGATGTTGTCAGATACTTGAGAAACGATTTACAAATTTCATTTGTCTCTTTATAGGTTAATGTACCTGAAGCCCGGTATGTATTTAGTTGAGAGTAGAGCCATATGAGAGATAAAGTACCGTTTTGACGCAATCTCCTATATAATTGACGGGTTACTTCTTTGTCGGCGGGAGGATCCTTTCGGGGATCCGGAATATGATTAAGCATGAGGAACAAGAGGGGGGAAGGTACATTTTAATCCTAGGCGTATTTTAAATATTTGTCAATGCTTGACATATTTAAGAAATGATTTCAAACAGATTCTCGAGTCCATTCTCAAAGTTATGTAAGGTGAAAGTCTATGAAAGCGACAGAGCGTATGAACGAATTTTGGGATAGGGTGTGGCCGTAGGCGTTAATGCCAGTGAATACGTTTCTGTCACCTTTATATGTGTATAATAGATATTCCAAAAGAATCTTTTTAAAATGGCTTATAATAACTTCACAATATGGTGTGTATACGTTACGCTAAATACAGGTAAATTCGGTTATGATTGAGACTGTTAATTTGACCAAAACATATAACCCCAAGCGTACTCCATATACGGCGATTAATAATGTCTCGCTTTCTTTGGAAGGAGGTGAATCCATCGCCATTATGGGGAAGTCCGGCTCGGGAAAGTCCACACTCATGCATCTTTTGGCGGGCCTTGACTCGCCGAGTTCCGGAGAGATTTATGTTAACGGCACTAACTTGGCGGCCATGAGCAATCGGGAACTGAATACGTTCCGAAATCATTCGGTGGGCTTTGTGTTTCAGGCGTTTTATCTTATGCCGTATGATACGGTCTTTGAAAATGTGGCGTTGCCGCTTCGTATTCGGAAGTCTTCTGAAAAAGAGATTGAAACGCAGGTAACCGAAATGTTGGAGAGCGTCGGGCTCTCCGATAAACGATACGTGGATACGATTGATCTTTCAGGCGGGCAGAAACAACGCGTCTCCATCGCCCGAGCGTTGGTGACCAATCCGCAAGTTGTCTTCGCCGATGAGCCGACGGGGAATTTGGATTCCGAAACGGGGGAAGAAATTGAAAATTTGTTGTTCCGAATGCAGAAGGACTATAAAGCTACGATTATTGTGGTTACGCACGATAAAGATTTGGCCGAAAAATGTGATGAGATCGTTGCTCTCAAAGATGGTCAGGTGGTGGATAAAGACGACGTATGAAGTTTAAAGATCTGATCAAACTCGCAAACAGGCAGTTATTTAATCGCAAATGGCAGGCACTTTTGCCGATTTTATCCTTGGTTGTGGGGGCAACCACGATGACGTTTGCTCTGGGAGCGGGGTTTGGCGTGCAGAGTCTGTTTGAAAAACAGCTGGCCGCCGAGCGAGCGCCTCGATTACTGGAAATTGCTCCCGATCCGTCTTCTGAAACGGAGTCCGAAAAGGACAGGTCCGAAGAACCCGTGCCGAAGTATACCGATCCGTCCGAGAACAAGCAGGCACAGGAAATTACCGCTACGCTTGAGGATTTGCTTCTGTCGGATACGGATCTGAAAAAGGCGGCGAAAGTTTCATATGTGGAAGAAGTCTCGCCCATGCATTCGATTAATATGAAGTATGTGACTCTGGAAGGGACGGAAGAAAAATATACTCCGGGGACGGAGCCCTTGTTTGATTCCATGGAGCTCAAGATGTTGGCGGGAGAACAGGCGGATTCTTCCGGAAAGGTAGTGGTCACTGAAGCGTTTGTCGAACTGGAGACTGTTGGATCTCCGCAGAACTTGGTGGGGAAAGGGATGACACTTACGTATATCAACGGATCCGGGGAAGAGGAGCAAAAAGAGGTGACCATAAGCGGTGTTCGCGCGGCGGGTATTGCGTCAACCGCCCGAATTTTTATACCGTACGATCTGACAGTGACTATTGCGAAAGCGCAACTACAAGAAGGAGAATCATTACAGCCTCGTCGAGCGGCGGTTCGTCTGCAGCCCGATTTGAACCCAGATCAACGCGAGCAAGTTCGCGACGATCTAAAGGCCACAGGATTTCGAGTGCTTGATTTTGCTCAGGATCGCGACACCGTTCAGCGAGTGGGATTGTATTTGACGTTGGCTATGGCTGCTTTTGCCGGTGTTGTCATATTCGCCGCGCTTTTCGGAGTGGCGAATACCATGTCTATGAGTGTCTATGAGCGTATTAGACAGATCGGGCTTATGAAAGCGCTTGGTATGAGCGGTGGAACGGTTTTTTTGTTATTTGCCATGGAGGGAGCATTTATCGGCTTTTGGGGAGCGGTCATTGGAATTGGTATTGCGTACTCCATTTCCGCCTTTCTGTTAAATCCGTGGTTGGCCGAGTTTTTCTCTGACAAGGGAGTTGACGCGGCTTTTCAGTTCGTGTTTCCACCTGAATGGATATTGGCCATTATTGTCGGGCTTATGGCGATTGCCTTTTTAGCTTCTACTCTTCCCGCTCGTCGAGCCGCGAAGGCCAATCCCATAGAGGCGTTGCGGTACGAATAGTTGCAATCTGAGGATTGGGAGCTTTGTGTTGTTTCTCTCAAAATCTGAATATGAAGTGAAAGGACTGGTTTATCTGTAAAAGCCGGAAGACCGGGAGATTTCTCTTGACAGGGAGGTGAGGAAACGTATAGGGTAAAAATGTAGAAAGTTAATGGAATGCCTATGAGTAAACAGACAGTAACCACAGTAATCGGAATTATTGTTCTGGTTATTATTGTGGCTTTCGTGGTTCGCGGTCAAGGCGGTGAAAACGCTGAAGAAACCTCGGATAACGAACCGCAAAGCGGAGAAGAAACCGCTTCTTCCTTCGGGGAATCGGTGGACTACACCATAACCGGAATTGATGAAGGTGCGGGAATTACGAAGAATACCAAAAAAGCGTTGGAAGAATACGGTCTGCAAGATCAATGGTCTTTGAAGACAAGTTCCTCTTCGGCAATGCTCACTTCGTTGCAAGACGCAATGGAAAATGAAGAGCCGATCATTGCCACGGTTTGGAAACCGCATTCGGCGTTCTCTCTTTCGGAGAATATTCGTCAGTTGGAAGACCCGAAAGGAATCTACAATGACTCCGAAGCTACCAAGCAATTCTTGGAGGAAAATGCATCTGACTTTGCTACTGATGAAGTGAAGTCAAGTGTCAACTCCGATGTTCTCGCAACCGTAGTTTACGACGGATTTGCCGAGGATGCTCCGGCGGCGTATGAAATGTTCAACGAGTTCCGTGTGCCGGCCAGCACACAAAGTGACTGGATTTATCAGCTTAGTGTTGAAGAAAAAGATGCTGAGGATATCGCGCAGAACTACGTTGATAACAACCAAGACAAAATGCCGGACGTATCGGCGGACCTTGGCAAGGACAAAATCACCTTGGGAATCCCGCCATGGCCGGGAGCGCGTGTCAAAAGTCACGTAGTTGCCAAAATGCTCGAAGAGCAGGGTTACAACACGGAGATCAAAGAGCTTGATGCCGGTGCGCTTTACACCTCATTGGCTGAAAAAGATCTTGACGTGAACGTAGCCGGATGGCTCCCGACCACGCACCAGAGTTACTGGGACGAGCATGGAGACAAGCTTGAGATTGCCGGTATCAACGTGGTCGAAACCTGGCTCGGCCTCGGAGTTCCGGAGTACGTGGACGACTCCATCCAGTCCATCGAAGACCTTAAAGAGTAACTTCACCTGTAAGACAGGCTACTCTTGTCTTGATAAGAAGCATCTCTCTTCTCCCCGAGGGAAGAGGGGTGCTTTTACCAAAACAAGGGAAGAACAGATATGAATACCGAGGAGCGTGTCCAAGCCCACAACATAACCAAAATTTTCGGAGATAATCCGGAGGCGGCTTTTGCCGGTATTCAAGAAGGCAAACGTAAGCAAACTATTTTTCAGGAAACAGGACAACTTGTGGCGCTCCGAGATGTCTCGTTTTCGGTGAATGCCGGTGAGATATTTGTAATCATGGGACTTTCCGGGAGCGGAAAGAGTACGTTATTGCGTTGTATAAATCGGCTTCATAATCCGACGCAAGGGACTGTAACCATTGAAGGGACGGATGTGACTTCGTTGACCACCAAACAACTTCGTACCTTTCGGCGGAACACCTTGGGGATGGTCTTTCAGCATTTTGCGCTCTTTCCCAATAAGTCGGTGCTTGATAACGTGACGTTTGGGCTGGAAATTCAAGGTGTCAAAAAACATGAGCGACAAGAAAAGGGAAGAGAGGTGTTGGAAACAGTCGGACTGAAAGAATATGCGGACAAGAAAACGAGTCAACTGAGCGGTGGCATGCAACAGCGCGTGGGCTTGGCGCGCGCTTTGGCGATCGATCCGGATATTTTACTGATGGATGAGCCGTTCAGCGCCTTGGATCCGCTCATTCGGAGTGGGCTGCAGGACGAGTTGTTGAAACTCCATAGTCAGATGTCGAAAACCATTCTTTTTGTGACACATGATCTTAATGAAGCTGTGCGAGTCGGAGATCGAATCGCGATCGTCAATCAAGAAGGGCAGCTTAGTCAGATTGCCAGTCCGGAAGAAATTCTCTTGCACCCGGCGGATGATTATGTGGCGCGATTCCTCAAAGATGTGGATCGTCCCTCTGTAGTGCGGTTGGAGACAATTATGCGCAAGCCGACAGTTACGTATGAGTATACCAGTTCGCGAGGAAATGAGATTTTGAAGCAAACCGCCCAAACGTATTTCTTTGTCTTAAACGATCGGTCCGAACCGCGCGGTGTGTGGTTTGAGGAACAAATTCGGGAAAATCGGGCGATGGATATGCCGCACACACTCCATAAGGATATGACCGTTCGGGATGCGCTTCCGTCGATCCTTACGGATAGTTATCCGGTCGGGGTAGTCGACGATGAGGGGAAACTGATCGGGGAAGTGCACCGGCAAGATGTAGTTACGCTTTTGACGTCTAATACGCTCGCTTATGAATAAGAAAGACAACCTTCTTGGAACAAATATTCTATTGATTTTTATTGCCATTGCGGCACTTATTGGATTTTCCGAACAGTATGCGGTGCTTGATTCCGTACCGCGTCTTCCTTTTGCGGAAAGAGCTGATGAAACGGTTGATTGGTTGGACACAAATTTCGAACCTGTTTTTGATCGCATCGGAGATGGTATTTCGGGAATTTTGAATCCCATTCAACATGTTTTGACTGAATTCCCCCCGCTCTTTGTTATTACCCTCCTTTCCGTGTTGGGGTATATGGTCGGCGGATGGCGATTGGGCGTTTTTATGTTGCTTTCGTTCCTGTTTGCCGTCTCCATTGAAATGTTCACTCCAATGATGGTGACATTGTCCTTGGTCTTAACCGCCGTCATTCTTGATATTGCCCTTGGGATTCCGTTGGGCATTTTGAAGGCGCATATACCTTCGTTCAGTGCCGTTTTGGATCCGGTACTTGATTTTATGCAGAGTCTCCCTCTGTTCGTTTATCTAATTCCGGTGATTTTGTTCTGGGGGATTGGGAATGTTTCCGGTATTGTGGCGACGTTTATTTTCTCTATGCCGCCGACGGTTCGGTTAACAGCTCTTGGCATTCAACAGCTTCCCAAAGAATTGATAGAAGCGGGGCAGGCTTTTGGGAGTACCGGCTTTCAGTTTCTCACCAAAGTGGAACTTCCGCTCTCCATGCCATCGATTATGGCGGGAATTAACCAAACCATTATGCTTGCCTTGGCCATGGTTGTCGTCGCGGCCATGGTCGGCGCCGAAGGGTTGGGGAATATTGTTTATGCCTCAATCGTACAGCTTAAAGTGGGAGAGGGAATTGCCAGCGGTGTCGGTCTGGTTCTCTTGGCCATGATGCTTGATCGATTGACAAAAGCTGCTTGGAAGCGTCTGCAGTCGTAACATATGCGCTACATTGCCGATCTTCATATTCATTCGTTATATTCGCGAGCGACGTCCAAAGAGATGAATATTGTCTCGCTCGTCTGAGGGGATAATCCGGGGGACTCTGCCATAGGCGTGAGCATAGATGGTGTGGGCCAATCCATGAAAGGTGGCAATCCACGGTGTTTTAGGTTTGTGACGGCGAATGCGCTCTCTGAGTTCTTCGGCTGCGTGCGTGTTTTTCCCGTGCCCGGTCCCGCCTCTATGAGGAGCGAGCCTTCCGTCTGTTCGATGGTGTTTTGTTGTGCGGCATTCATACAAACAGCGAGATCATCGGGGTCAATAAAACGGACTAGAGTTGAGGCTCAAGGGAATCATTTTGTTGAGAACGATTTTGAAGTTGGTCACGTTCAAAATCCGTTTCTCCGGCATCGGATTCCACATCAACCGATACGTCACCGGATTGATTTTGTTCAAAAGAAGACTGTTGATTTTGCTCGGGAGTGGATGAAGGTTGAGAAGTCGTGTTTTGATTTAGTCCTTGATCTGAAGGAGATGACTGATCTTCACCGGCAGCATTCTCTTGAGATGAAGAAGAACGATTTTGGAGTTGATTACGTTCAAAATCCGTTTCTCCGGTATCCGACTCCACATCTACGGATGTCTCTCCGGATTGCGTTTGTTGTTGAGACGAAGATTGATTTTGGTTGGGGGCTTGGGTGGAATTATTGGATGGTTCCGCAGGCTCCGGAGTTTCGGGAACCTCGGGGATAGTATCCAACTCATTCTGTAATTCTTCGCGTTGCTCTTGTCGGAGTTCTTCCACTTGTTGTTGAGCCTCTCGTTGAATTTCCCGTGTTTGTTCTTGTTGTTCTTGAGCACGTTTGCGTATTCGGTCCACTCGGTTTTGAATATCCTTCAGAGATTTTTCGTGCAGTGAGCGGGCTTCGTTTATCAATTCCTGTGTATTCTCCTGATTCTCCTCAATTTGTTTAGCTATCCCGGAAATTTCCTGTCCGAAGTTCTCGTATTGTTTGAATATTTCTTCTTGACTCTGTAGACTTTGGGGAGCGTCCGATGTATCAGATGTTGAGTCTTCTTGAGTATCGGTACTTGTTTGCGCATACATGGTTTGTAATGTTTGAGCACTGTTACGATATTCTTCTGCCGCTTTTTTCGGATTCTGCCGAGCAAATACTTGCAGTGCATTGATGTGGGTAGAAGAAGTTTCTTTGAGGGCTGTGTTGATTTCTTGTCGATCTTCTTTCGAGAGAGTGTTTTTCTGAGTGAGGGATTGCAAGGGTATGAGCAGCTCGTCCGTTTTTGTACTTGCTTCTTGAGCCGCGTCGGTATTGTTTTGGCTGGCTTGTTTTATGGATTGGAGCTGATTTGTATATTGCCGAAGTGAGGTTTGCAGACGGGATTTTTGCGTTTCGGGGAGTTGATTCATTTGGTTGAAATCTTGCTTGAAGGTATCGATGGAAATATCCGTCCCTTTTGGCGGATTTTTTTGCATCAATGTATCCAAAGACTGTTTGCGGCCGCTCAGAGACACACGCCGAGCTTGTTCTATGCTTGATTGCGCCTCGGACGGTACTTGTTCTTGAACGCGGGTGAGTATTTCTTGATGCTTTGTTGTTGCTTGGACCATACGAGTTAACGTGTCTTCTCGAGTTTTGGAGAGGTTTTGGGAGACTTGGTCCAGTTGGCGTTGATATTCGTCGAGTGCCTTGGCTAGGTGTTGATTCTCTTCTTTTTTGGCCAGTTTCCGAGCTTCCGCCAGTCGCTCTTTGGCATAATCGATTTGCTTTTGTCCCTTTGCTTCGGCGTTTGCAAAAAAGAGACGGGTGTTTTCCCAACCACGTTCGAGACCGTAGAACCAGTTGCCGGGTGCCAAACCGGCTTGAGGAAGATCGGTATCACCGTCTTGAGCGGTTACCTCGGTCGTCGGAAGAAGCAGAATGGCAACCGCCACAGTTGGCATAAGATATGCTTTGGAAAAAGATTTTTTGTTCATAAAGTCTCTCTATATCTATTTACAGTTTATCATACTTAGGTGCTTGTCAAAATCAGGTTCCTCGCGTAGGATACACGTATATACACATAAACGCATACACATCTATGTCTTTTTCTCATATCGGACAGCTTATCTTAGCTATCGTAATCTGTTTTGGTGCCGGAGTGATTGGTGTGATGACCACCGACTCGGTCGGAGATTTTTATGACGGTCTTAGTAAACCGGATTTGGCACCGCCGAAAGCAGTTTTCGGTCCGGTTTGGACAGTACTGTATGTTTTGTTGGGAATTGTCTTATATCGATTGTGGCAAAAACGGAGCGAGTATCAGTTTGTTCGTATTGCGCTGGGCACATTTATTTTCCAATTGGTGCTAAATGCGTTGTGGACACCGATTTTCTTTAGTACCAAAGATGCGGGGCTGGCCCTGTTGGTCATCGCGATCATGGATCTTTTGGTGCTTGGGTTAATGGGGCTTATGTGGAATCGAGATAAAATCAGTGTGGTTCTGTTATTGCCATATCTTGCCTGGATCGGATTTGCGACGTGGTTGAACTATAAGATCTTAATGTTAAATTCGGTCGATGGAGCTTCCGTGGAAAAATTTACATTTTTATTTTAATATTTAAGGTATGAATCCTCAGATAATGTTTCAGAATGTGGCGGAGGTCTTTGGTCGATTGGAAGAGACATCGGCGAACACGGAAATGGTTGGTATCTTGGGAGACTTCTTCTCTGATCTTACCCCGGAGCAAGGACGAAAAGTCGCTTATCTTTTGCGCGGAGAAGTTACGCCCGATTACGAAGGGCCGGAATTCGGATTGGCTTCCAAGCTGGTGATCAGGTCTTTGGCCTTTGGAAAGAATCGTTCCCAAGAAGAAATTGAGCAGATGTTTAACGAACACGGCGATCTTGGTACTGTCGCCCGGATGCTTGCTGAGAATAAAGAACAGGGCGAGCTGACTCTGGATGATGTGTTTTCCGAACTGACCGAAATTGCCTTTGCTGAAGGTGAGGGATCGCAGGAAAGAAAAATAAGTCTTCTGAGCGATTTGGTCAGTCGAGCCACTCCGCAGGAAGCTAAGTATATTGTTCGTGTTGTTTTGGGAACGCTTCGTTTGGGAGTTGGCGATATGACGTTTCTTCAAGGATTGTCTACGGCGCTTACAGGTGACAAGAAACATAAGAAAATATTGGAGCACGGGTTCAATGTCCTTCCGGATATCGGGGCTATCACGGAACAAGCCATGCGAGAAGGCGTGGAAAGTCTTGCCAACGAAGAACCGGTGAGCGGTGTCCCGGTACGTGTGATGCTTGCGGGACGGCTTAAAGAAATCGGGCGGGTTTTCGAGCATATTGATAATCCCGTTCATGTAGAATATAAGTACGATGGAGAACGAGTGCAGGCACATTTACTTCCGGATGGAGGTGTGAAGTTATTTTCACGCAGACATGAAGATATTACGTCCCAATTTCCCGATCTTGTCACTGATTTGAAAGATAGTTTTCATGGAGATCAAGCGATTGTCGAAGGAGAGATAGTGGCAATTGACCCGGAGACCGGAGATTTGCAACCGTTTCAGAAACTTATGCAACGGCGACGTAAATACAATATTGAAGAATATATCGACAAAATACCGGTTAAAGCATTTTTGTTTGATATGTTGGCATTTAACGGAGAATCATTTTTGCAAAAGCCGTTGCGATATCGAAAAACAGTGTTGGAAGAACGATTTCCGGAAAACAAAGGAGTAAAACCGGCCAAATACATTACAACCCACGATTTGGGAGAGGTGGAAAGTTTTTTTGCCGAAGCGGCTGATTGGGGTGCGGAAGGAGTAATTGTGAAAGACGTTGAAAGTCCGTATCAAGCGGGCAGTCGAGGATATAATTGGTTGAAGTTTAAGCGGGATTATCGAACCGAACTGGGGGATACGTTTGATGTTGTGGTGATTGGTGCCATATATGGTACCGGACGACGGACCGGTACATACGGCTCTTTATTGGTAGCCACGTATGATCCGAACGAAGAGAAATATTATTCGCTTACAAAAGTGGGGGCGGGGTTTACCGATGAGGGCCTTGGAAATCTTCCCGAGAGACTTAATGCTGATAAAATCGACCAAAAACCCGGGAATGTTGTGACGAAGATGAAGCCTGATGTCTGGTTCTATCCGAATCAAGTTATAGAAATTGAAGGAGCGGAACTTACCGTGAGTCCCACACATACAAGTGCGCAAGAGCTTTTGGACGAAGAAGGCGGTTTGGCCCTCAGGTTTCCGCGGTTTCTTCGGTGGAGAGAGGATAAACGCGCTGACCAGGCTACCACGCCTCAAGAGGTATACAATTTATATCGATAAAGAGAAAGAATGATGTTTACGTAACACTTAGAGGTCATCTCAAAAATAAACTTTTGGTTCCTCTATTTTACGCATATGAAGGGGACAGAGCGTATGAACGAATTTTGGGTATGGTAGGCCGTAGGCGTTAAATGCCAGTGAATACGTCTCTGTCGCCTTCATAGACTTTCACCTAGAATAATTTTGAGATGGTCTCTAGAAAGGGAGATGTCATTGACCGTTACTTTTTGATATGTAATAATATATGTATAAGGGTAAAACCAAAGGTAAAACATACACATATTTATGGACCCGTTACTTTTACAGATTCTCTATATTATTGGCTTTGAAGTGATTATTCTTTTGCTCTTGGCCATTATTGCGATGTTCGATATTGTACGAGTGGTGAAAGAAATTCGCCGGATAAGTGAGAAAACGATCTCAACCGTCGAGGAATTAACAAACATGTTACAGACTGTAACACATAATTTGGCTTCTCTTGTGAACGGAGCGGTGGATATTATGGGGGCGCCCGGCAATTGGTTTGGGAAAGGTAAAAAGAAAAAGAAGCGCAAGAAAGCAGAGGACACGGATGGTACCACAAAACAAAGAAGTCAAAAAACGCAAAGCTAGATTTGTCGGGAGTCGGAAGAGATGGTATAATAAATAAAAGGTAGTAACGTATATCATATGAAAAAGAACATTTTTAAAACATTGGTTGTTGGAACAGCTCTTGGAGGAGCACTTGGAGTACTGTTTGCTCCCAAATCCGGAAAAGAGACCCGAAAAGATATCAAACGCGCGTATCAGGACGTAAGTAAGGATGTTGCCAAACGAGCAAAAGAAGCCGGTGAACTCACCAGAGAAAAGTACGATGAAATTGTTGATAAAGCGGTCAGCGAGTATAAGCGTGTCAAAGACATGACCGAGGAACAGGTTTCTACGCTTAAAGAAAATTTGAAGTCCGAATGGGAGGAATCGGCAGAACAAGGAGAAGAACAAACGCAAACAAAGCGTGCCGGTCGAGGACGACGAAGTAAGCAAGCCGCGGACTCGGAGACTGAATAATATCAATATTTTGATAAATGCTCTCCTCTTTTCAAAGTGAAGGAGGAGGGCTATTTTATTTAGATCAAGAATATGGCTCGAAAAACATGGCTTATAACCGGAGGTATAGGTTTGGGAGTAGCGCTCTTGGGAGTTGGTGGGGCTATATATGTATCAACGTTTCATACTGATGTAATTTTTTCGGAAAAGGAAGAAAGACAAGAAGGTACCCCGGAACGGAATGAACC